>CALKXT010000031.1 GCA_938003685.1 uncultured Sulfitobacter sp.
CACAACGTCACGGCGCTGTTGTCGATGGAAGAGATCAAGTCGACGGTGATGTTGCCGTTGTGAAGAAGCCGAGCAGTTAAGCAGACTAACAAAATTTACGTGAATCTACTTTTCAACTATATCTTCAATACGTAATATCTGTTCCCAGAGTACGTGAACTTTGGGGTTGGGCTCTTCTACAATACGTTTTTTTAGTCTGTCGGTCCTTGATTGCGTAGCTGCTTTGGAATCGATCAGAGCGCGTTTGAATGCGTTAATTGCGTCCTGTTCTTGATCTAATTGCGCAAGCGCTATCCCACGTTCGAGATGAACTATTGAACCCTTTGAACGTTCAGTTCGAGATAGATCCATCCAAGCACCTGCCGCAATCGATACATTGCAGTATCGTAGCTTTTTAACGCCCTCATAGCGGTCATTTTTACATGCGCTTGCTGTTAGGCCCGAAAGTAAACCAGTTACCCAAATGAAAAGGAAACAGCAGAGGAATATTGCTTGAAACAATTTTTTAAACTTGCTCACTTGGTGATCCTCAACCGATCCAACTTATGAAAATGATAGGCATCCGCATACCTTGAAGCCTCAACCAATTTCATCCCCGGCATATGCGCAAACAAAGCGGGCAGGGCGATTTGCAATTCCAATCGTGCCAGTGGTGCGCCAACGCAGAAATGTAGACCGCCGCCAAACGCCGCGTGGGGTTTGGCGGGGCGTTTCGGATCAAACCTATCAGGATTTTCAAACAATGCCGGGTCGCGTCCAGCGGCCCCGAGCATCAAAGCGATTTCATCGCCTTTTTTCAATGTGACATCCCCCAGCACTATATCCTCGTAGGCAAAGCGTGTGAACATGTGCAGCGGTGGATCAAAGCGCAGCAATTCTTCGACAGTGGCAGCGATATGCGCGGGGCCAAGCAGCGCCGTATCAGTCTCATTCTCAAGCAAGCATTTCACCGCGTTGCCAAGGCTGTGCACCGTCGCCTCATGACCTGCGTTCAACAACAAAATGCAAGTGCCGATCAACTCATCCGTGCTTAGCTTTTCACCATCTTCCTCTGCTGCAATCAGATTGGTGATCAAATCATCACGCGGATCGTTGCGGCGTTGGTCAATGTAGCCGCGCAAAAACGCTGTAAAGTCACGTGACGCTTGGTTTGCGGCATCTTCTATCTCGCGGCTGCGGTTTGCTTGATACATCGCAACCATCGTGTTGGACCAACGCAGCAGTTCGGGCCACATGTCTTCTGGCACGCCCAGCAGGCGCGCAATGATGCGTACCGGCAGCTGCGTGCAAAAGGCCGGGATCAAATCAAAGGGTTCATCAGGCAGGTTGGCCAGTAATTCGGCTGTGATAGCTTCAATATCGGGCCTTAACGCTGCAATCCGGCGTGAGGTAAAGGCGCGTAACACCAAACCACGCAGTCGGGTATGGTGCGGTGGCTCCAACTCAAGCATTGAATGGGCCTCAGTGAGCGCCCAATCGGCCATGCGTTCGGGATATACGCGGGGCCCTTCTGGTGGCGCGCGCCCTAAACGGCGGTCGCGCAGTAATGCCTGCACTGTGACGGCGTCAAAAGCGGCGAGCATCCCGTAGTCCTGCCAAAACAGCACTGGGCCATCACGGCGCGCGCGGGTGTAGGCCGCATAGGGGTCTTGGACAAACGCATCATCCATCGGGGAAAGGTTCAGTATTTTCATGAGGCCAACCAATCGCGTGGGACTGGCCATTGCAAGGGGTGTTGTGCAATCTGGCGCGATGAAAAACGGAATGCGCCAACGGGCCGCCCTTGTGCTGGCCTTTATTGCGGTTGTGCTGGTCTTGGCCAGTGCGGTCTGGCGCTATGGCTATGTGCAAGGCTTGGACCAGTTAGAGGCGCGCGGGCAGGCGGATTTGGCGTTGGCCGGGGACCGTTTGGTCGGGCAATTGCAGCGGTATCGCGATTTAGCGGTGTTTATGGCGGACCATCCGCAAATCAACGCGGAACTGGATGGGCGCGGTGGTGCAAACACCGCAGCGTTACTGCAAGAGGTCGCTGATAAATCAGCAGCCCTAGACGTGGCTGTGCTGGACCGATCCGGACGTGTTGTTGTTGCGGCCCAAGGTGATTTGTCGCGGAACTTGTCAGATCAACGCCATGTGCAGCGGGCCTTACGCGGGGCATTGGGCTGGGGCCATGGTGCGGGCCTGCCACTGACGCAGCGTGCATTTTATCATGCGGCCCCGGTGTTTGACGTGGCAGGTCAGGTACAGGGCGTTGTGGTTGTCGTGACTGATCTGAATGGTATTGATTACAATTGGCGCGGCACCAATCCAGCGGCTTTTTTCACAGACTCGGATGGGGTTGTCTATATCGCCAATCGCTCAGAGCTGCTGTTCTGGCAGCGCCCCAAAGGCACGCCGGGGTTGATGCCACCGCAAGGTACTGCGCCGGATTTCTCAGTGTCGATGCCGGGGGGGCATGAGGTTTGGCATCTGGGCTGGGGGCCGTATCTGCCCCAAGATGCGCTGCATCTGACCCAGGCCCTACCTGTCATCGGCATGACGGGTGAGGTGTTGTTGGACGTCAGCCAAACCCGCGCTTTTGCAGTCTCGCAAGCCTTGGCCGTCGCTGCACTTTGTCTGGCATTTGGGTCCATGCTGTATCTGGCCTCAGAACGGCGGCGTGCCTTGGCCGAGGCGAATGTGCAGCTAGAGGGACGTGTGGCTGAACGCACGGTGGCGCTGCGCGACACCAACGCCAAGCTGCTGCGTGAAGCAAGCGAGCGTGAAGAAGCGCAGACGGCCCTGCGCCGTGCCCAAGATGATCTGGTGCAGGCGGGCAAGTTGAGCGCGCTGGGGCAGATGTCGGCGGGCATCAGTCACGAGTTAAACCAACCTTTGATGGCAATCCGGTCGTTTGCAGAAAATGCCGTGCAATTCATGGACCGCGGCGCGCCGGATCGTGCAACAGAAAACCTGACGCGCATTTCGGATATGGCGCGGCGGATGGGGCGGATCATCCAAAACCTGCGCGCCTTTGCACGCCAAGAAACCGGCCCACAGGAAAGCGTTGAAATAAACGCGGTGCTTCAGGCTGCGCTGGATCTGACTCAAAGCCATATAGAGGCCGCAGGTGTGACCTTGATCTATGATCCCGCCGAGGTGCCAACATGGGTGCGCGGGGGCGAGGTACGTTTGGGTCAAGTGTTTGTAAACCTTATCACCAACGCCGTGGATGCGATGGCGGACAGCCCGGAAAAAGTCTTGCGCGTCTTGGTGTCTGACGGCAAGACACTCACAGTTAATTTTCGCGATACCGGTCCCGGAATTGAAATGCCCGACAAGGTATTTGACCCGTTTTATACCACGAAATCCGTGGGCAATACCGGGGGTATGGGGCTGGGTCTATCGATTAGCTATGGCATCGTGCAAAGCTTTGGTGGGCAGATCAGAGGCATCAATGTAGGGGGCAGAGGGGCGTTGTTTTCAGTGACGTTGGAACCTGCTGAGGAAAAGGTGAAAGCGGCATGAACGGCACGGTACTTTTGGTCGATGATGATGCCGCCGTGCGCGAGGCCTTGGCGCAGACGTTGGAATTGGCTGAGATCACGGCAATCCCAGCAGGGTCTTTTGTCGCCGCCAAAGATCGGATCACAGCAACCTTTGACGGGGTGATCCTGTCAGACATGCGGATGCCGGGGCGTGATGGATTTCATCTACTTGAATATGCCCGCACCCAAGATCCTGATTTGCCAGTGATTTTGCTGACAGGTGAGGGTGACATTCCCATGGCGGTTGAGGCAATGAGGCAGGGTGCCTTTGGATTTCTGGAAAAACCCTGTGCGCCTTCTGATCTGCTTGCGGTGCTAGAACGCGCCTTGAAAACCCGCGCCTTGGTGTTGGAAAACCGACGTTTGCGCCATCTGGTCGAAACCGGTGATCCTGCGGCGAGAATGATGTTTGGCAGTTCTGATTTGGCCAATGCGCTGCGCAGACAGGTGCGGCTGGTGGCGCAGGCGACTGGGGATGCCTTGGTTAGTGGCGCACCCGGCACTGGTATTTCCAAGGTGGCTGAGGTGATCCATCTAAGTTCGGCGCGCTCAAAAGCGCCTTTTGTAAAACGTGCAGCAGCGGGATTAAGCAATGATGCCCTATCAGAGGCGCTAAGCGAGGCTGAGGGTGGCAGCTTGTTCATCAATGAAATCGCACAGGCACCACCACAGACCCAGTTAACGCTTAGCGAAGCCGTTGAGGGTCAAAGCGCCGTGCGCTTGATCGCGGGCAGCACCCAAGACCTTGCCGTCGAGGTTTCAGCGGGTGGGTTCAACGCTGACCTATATTATCGATTGGACGTGTTAAGCGTGCGCATCCCGTCACTGGCAGAACGTCCAGAGGACATTCCAGTGATGTTTCGCCGCTACGTGGATCAGGCGGCAGAACAATCAGGCCAGATTGCGCCCGAAGTTACACCACAGCTTGTTGGCAGTTTGATGGCGCGGGATTGGCCGGGCAATGCCCGAGCGTTGATGTCGGTTGCGATGCGTTTTGTGATGGGGTTGTCTGATGATACGGCACAAGATGCGACACTGGGACTGGCAGAACAAATGGCGCAGGTCGAACAATCACTATTGGAGGCCGCTTTGCGCCGGGCAAACGGACAGGCATCTGCGGCCGCTGAGGCATTAAAACTGCCGCGCAAGACGTTTTACGACAAACTAACGCGCTATGGGGTCAAGGCCGAAGATTACCGCAGCTAGGCTTGTGCGAATCTTCGCACAACTGGCAGGTTTGATGTGCGGATTTCCGCACGCTCATGATTCGTATGTGATTTGATGGATTCTGCTTGTCAGCCAAAGCATTTGAAATGATTAAATAAATCTTCTGTTTCTACAGCGGCAAAACACATCCTTGTGAGTGGCCCTGCATCAGGCTCTTATGTCCAAAGCGCACCCGAAATAGGTGCCTGAACAACTGATTCTATTCTCTGGGAGGAGACACCATGAAATTTTTGACCGCTGCCGCCGTAGCACTAAGCGTATCCGTGAGTGCAGGCGCTGTTGCCGCCGCATGTGACGAAGGCGAGATCGTCATCAAGTTGAGCCACGTGACCAACACGGACAAGCACCCAAAAGGTATTGCTGCGTCTTTGTTTGAATCCCGCGTGAATGAGGAAATGAACGGCAAAGCCTGTGTTGAAGTTTTCCCAAACTCAACGCTCTATAACGACGACCAAGTGCTTGAAGCGTTGCTGCAAGGCGACGTTCAGATGGCCGCACCTTCCTTGTCCAAGTTTGAGCAGTTTACTAAGCAATTCCGCATCTTTGACCTTCCATTCATGTTCAAAAACATCAACGCGGTTGATGAGTTCCAGAACTCTGAAACAGGTCAAGCGATGAAAGAGAGCATGACACGCCGTGGTCTGCTGGGCCTCGCGTTCTGGCACAACGGCATGAAGCAGATGTCAGCCAACAAGCCGCTGATCAGCCCGACAGATGCCAATGGTCTGAAATTCCGCGTTCAGAACTCTGATGTTCTAAAGGCGCAGATGGCGGCGATTGGCGGATCACCCCAGCCAATGGCGTTTTCCGAAGTATACGGTGCCTTGCAGACAGGTGTTGTAGACGGCCAAGAAAACACATGGTCCAACATCTATGGCAAAAAGTTCTTTGAAGTTCAGGATGGTATCACCGAAACCAACCACGGCATCATCGACTACATGCTGGTGACCTCGACCGATTGGTGGGACAGCCTGGATGCAGACGTACGTGACCAGTTGAGCACGATCATCACCGAAGTGACCGCAGCACGTAACGCTGAATCTACCTCTGTGAATGCGGCTGCAAAAGCATCCGTGATCGAAGCGGGTGGTGTTGTGCGTGAGTTGAGTGCAGAACAGCGTGAAGAATGGGTCACAGTGATGAAGCCTGTTTGGGACCAGTTCAAAGAAGATGTTGGCCAAGAAAACATCGACGCGGCCCAAGCGATCAACGCCAAGCATTGATCTGACGATACTGGCCAGCCCTTTGATTTAAGGGCTGGCCAACACGCATATTTTCAACCGAAAATTCTGGGGAGAACCGGCATGGCGGCGCATCAAGTTGCACAAACGGGTCTGGGCCGGATCGTCAACGAGATAGAGGAAACCGCGATTGCGCTGATCCTTGGTCTCATGACGATCCTGACGTTTATCAATGTTGTTTTACGCTATGGGTTTAACACCGGGATCATCTGGGGCCTTGAGGCTGTGACGTTCTTGTTTGCATGGCTGGTACTGTTTGGCGTGAGCTATGCGGTTAAGGTTACTGCCCACTTGGGTGTGGATGCTGTGATCAACCTGTTCAGTCCGGGACCGCGCCGAATTTTGGCAATTATCGCCGCGTTCATCTGTATCGCATACGGTATTTTACTGTTCAAAGGCGCTTGGGATTATTGGGCACCTTTTGCGGGACTTGATGCGACATCGGGGCGCTGGTTCCCAACTGGATTTGAAAACAGCCGTGATCAGGCTTGGTATGAAGTGATCGACATCCCACTGCCCGAATGGCTGCGCTTTATCGAGCCGATCATGAACGAGGGCGAAGCTTATGAAAAGCTGCCGCGCTTTATTCCTTATGCAATGCTGCCTTTTGGCATGGCGTTGATGCTGTTCCGGTTTGTGCAGGCCACGCTGCGGGTGATTGCCGGGCGTCAAGACACGCTGATCGTCAGCCATGAGGCCGAAGACGAAGTTGATGCCGTCAAACATATGAACGCGGAAAGCTGAACCCATGGAAATAGTCATTCTCTTTACGATGGTTGTCGGTTTGATGCTGATCGGCGTACCGATTGC
>CALKXT010000032.1 GCA_938003685.1 uncultured Sulfitobacter sp.
GTCCATGCAATCCGCACCCGCGCCACGCGGGTGTCGCCCCATGTGCGGAATACCATATCGAAACCTGTCGTGGTGACCGCCTCTGCGCTCATGTCTGCACGCATCACCGTTGCCGCGTCAACATCCCAGAGAGAAAGTGACATCTGGACAGTCGGATCAGATTTAAAGGCTTCACTGAATTTGATATGGCGACGGCGCTCGCGTTGACCACGGCCTGTCCACATCTCCCCACCGTCCTCATAATCTGAGAACAAGATGACATCGCCGCTGTCGACGCCGATGGAATGGCTACGCAATCTTTTCATGAATTTAGGTGTGCCCATAATGAGATCATAGTCTTATGCGCTCATTCTTTACGTCCTACACGCTTCAAAGTAAAAGGAACAAAAGAAAACACAGCAATTTTCTGTTTGAAGCGAAGTCAGCCATCGCGACAACTCCAAAGCGCCGAAGCCTTCACCCGCAGGAAAATGCCGCGCGGCCTAGTAGATTGCGCCAAGCACTAATCTCATTTTCAGCCTACGTTCTCGCTGCGCTGTGAACCCCTCAATCCTGACGGACCATATCTTATAAAGCGAAGATCAAAGCCAATATACAACCCAAGCCCATCAACTGTCGTCAATAGTAAAAGAGATATTAACCTCTTCGAGCAGCTCATGGAAAAGAGATCTTCCAACGGCCTGCTGGCTGATCGGCGCTATAAGATCTTCCTTGTCAGATTTTACGCGCCCAATGCCACAAGCTTTGTCATGCAAATCACCCTCTGACACCCAAATAATATTCCACCAGAATTCGAGTTTTCGCGCCTTCTTGAACTCATTCAGAAGGCTAATAATTTGTTGAAAAACCGTTCCGGTTACAACACCATTTTTCTTGCTCTGAAACCCGTCAATACCGGATGGAACTTCCTGCAAAATAGCTTCGTGTTTGTCCCAATCGATGCTGATACGAACGACTGCTTTTTTACGTTTTCCGTCATTGAGATTTACTTCAATCTCTTTGATTGCGTTTTTGTCCACACCATATTTGATCGCTTTGATGAACGTGGAGTTTTTTACAGTTCCGGCGGCCAATCCGGTTAGCTCCGCCTTGAGAAATTGAGTTCTGACATAAGAGTGTGTAAATGTTCTAGCCACGATGATTGTCTTTCATTCTACCAGCAATATCCAGAAGTCTGGACAGCTGTCTTTCCGGATCATCATCAGTTTCACCAATCTGATCACGGAACGCATCCGGATTCAAAATAGCGTAGCGCAACGTCTTTTCGCGTGGCAAACCTGCAAAGGCTCTTCGAGCTTGTTCTGTTGCCAGAGTCGAGGCCACCTGTTGGAAAAATGCTGGGCTTTCTTGCGGGAACGCTGCCACGAGTGCATCGCTGACGCGCTTGTCACACAACCTTGCAAAAACTGTTCTGGCAATGTTTTTCAAATCGTCACCACGTGCTTCCCAATGAACCTTCATCATACGGCTTGGCCTGCGTAATGGCTCATAAAGCGAGTCGATATTGTTCGCAGTCACAATAATCGGAACCCGCCGCACCTTCTTTGATTTGATAGATTCGGGCCGGTCGCAGAGATTCATAAGCGCAGAGCTGATGTTCTGACGGTTGACTGTATATGTGACCCTTGATCCAAAATCGCCAATACCTGCATCGATATCATCAATTACCAATGCTGCCGGGCGGCCAGTTTCTTCTAGCTTTGCACCCAATTCGCTATAATGACGCCGCACAAGTTCGGACGGTTCTCCGGCACGATCACTTTCCAACTCTGAACCGGATATGTAAGCGGCCAATACGCCCCATTTCTGCAAAAGTTGTTCAATTTGGTATGTCTTCCCGTGTCCGGGCGGACCATGAACACCTAATAGCAAAGGTGCATTCGGCACAGGCAGGTAATTAGAGAACAAATGCAGATATAGCATTTCACTAAAGGTCTCAGATTCAAAAAATGACACCGTCTGCTGCGGCTCGAAGGACAGCTTGGCGTCATGGAAACCATCATTTTTCATGCTTTTCGCCTCCATGTTTAATCACGATTCGATCTTCTCTAACCGTTCTTCCCAATATCTTTTGTCGATAAGAATTGATTTTTCTTCTTCCTGTTCCGGTGCAATAGAGTGCAGCTTTTTCTCCCATTCACTTTGCCCTTCAATGATGACACTTGGGGTCTGTAAAAAGACAGGTGCAAGATTTTCAAACTTCTGCCGCCCTCGTCGATCTGCGACACGATGTAATTGATGTAAAAATCCAGAATAGTCAGCACCAAGGTCAATTGGGGTGTCTGGAAATGCAATCCGGATTGCGCGACTGTCGATCCGGCCCGTTGAATTTTTGTGGATATGCGAATGCTCCTGAGCACCGTTAACTACTTCTATATAAACGGGTAAAGACAGGTTATCTGACAGTGTTTTAAGCTCATTATACAATCGAAACGCTATCTCTTCAGCCTCGTTACCCCATGCTTTTTGGGTAGCGCTGTTCGTTGAATGGATAATGCGCTCGTTGATCACCGAGGTGAGTTTTGAAATGGCGACATCAATTTCATCAAGCCGTAATTGTGTAGAAGTATGCGCAGATTGCCCTTTATAAAGACCCGCAAATGAGGCCCCAACACCTAATACGCCTAAGAATGTCCCAAACATTTATAAACTCCACACCCAGATCTTTCTTAGGAGTATGCATTTAGAACCAAATTGCAACTTAGAAAGGCGCGATGTCCTGAAGACCGCAGGGATTCCAGTAGCAGATTTATTTTGCAACTGGCTATTGGAGGTAAAGGTCAGGCCAGTATTCCAACAAAAAAAGCCCCGCAATTAGCGGGGCTTTCTCAATACTCAATGAGTAATACTGTTTCTTATTGCTTTGCTGACAATCCAATCTCGTCACCCATCGCAACCATATCAGACAACAGTTTTGCTGCGTCATCAACAGGGCCAGGTTCATTCTGGAAGTTCTCTTTGGCCTTTGCATAAATGCCCTGAACGTCTTCCATCATGTCATCAAGCTGGTCTTGGGTCATATCACCTTTGGTCACAGCGCGTTCTGCCAAAACCGAAACGCCAATGCTGCTGACCTCGGCAAAACCGCCCGTCACAACATATTCCGCTGAACCTTCGGGTCCTTCGACCTTAAGAACACCGGGGCGCAACGTGGTGATGGTTGGCGCATGATCAGCCATAGCTGTCATATCACCATCCGCACCTGGGATTTGCACCTGTGTGACCTGCATAGAAGCCAGCCGCCGTTCCGGCGACACCAGATCGAATTGTATCGTGTCTGCCATAACTTAGGCCTCCTTAAGCAGCGTCAGCCGCCATTTTTTCAGCTTTTGCTTTCACGTCGTCGATGCCACCAACCATATAGAAAGCACCTTCAGGCAGGTGATCGTATTCACCAGCCACAACAGCTTTGAACGATTCAATTGTCTCTTCCAACTGAACCTGAACACCGTCAGAACCAGTAAAGACTTTGGCAACGTCAAACGGCTGAGACAAGAAGCGTTCAATCTTACGCGCACGTGCCACGGCCAATTTGTCTTCTTCTGACAATTCATCCATGCCCAAAATCGCGATGATATCTTGCAACGATTTGTAACGCTGCAAAATCTGCTGAACGTCTGTCGCCACTTTGTAGTGCTCGTCGCCAATGATCAGCGGATCAAGCAAACGCGATGTGGAGCCAAGTGGATCAACCGCTGGATAAATCCCTTTTTCCGAGATCGAGCGATCCAGAACAGTTGTCGCATCAAGGTGCGCAAAGGATGTTGCAGGTGCAGGGTCGGTAAGGTCATCCGCAGGTACGTATACGGCCTGAACCGATGTAATCGAACCGTTCTTTGTAGATGAGATGCGTTCCTGCATCGCGCCCATGTCGGTCGCCAAAGTTGGCTGGTAACCAACAGCCGAAGGAATACGGCCGAGCAGAGCCGAAACCTCAGAGCCGGCTTGTGTAAAGCGGAAGATGTTGTCAACAAAGAACAAAACGTCAGAGCCTGTATCATCACGGAACTGTTCCGCCAGCGACAGACCTGTCAAAGCAACACGCATACGCGCACCGGGAGGTTCGTTCATCTGGCCGTAGACAAGTGCGATCTTGGATTCAGGCAAGTTATCAGGAACGATAACGCCAGATTCGATCATTTCGTGGTAAAGGTCGTTGCCTTCACGCGTCCGCTCACCAACACCCGCAAACACGGACACACCAGAGTGTACCTTTGCGATGTTGTTGATCAATTCCATGATCAAAACGGTTTTACCAACACCGGCACCACCAAATAGACCAATTTTACCACCCTTGGTGTAGGGGGCCAAAAGGTCGATCACTTTGATGCCTGTGGTCAGGATCTCAGTCGCTGTTGACTGCTCTGCAAATGCAGGTGCGTCGCCATGGATCGAACGGGTTTCTTTCGCATCAACTGGGCCTTGTTCGTCAACAGGGTCGCCTGTCACGTTTAGGATACGGCCCAATGTGCCGTTACCCACTGGCACCTGAATGGGTGCGCCAGTGTCAGTGACTTTCGCACCGCGAACGAGGCCTTCAGATGCGTCCATCGCGATGGTACGTACTGTGTTTTCGCCAAGGTGCTGGGCCACTTCGAGGACCAATGTCTTGCCTTGGTTTTCAGTGTGCAACGCATTGAGGATTTCCGGCAGGTTATCCTCAAATTGTACGTCAACGACCGCGCCGATGACTTGGGTGATTTTGCCGACTGCTTGTGCCATGTCGTGTCTCTCCGGTTTTGTCTTACAGCGCTTCCGCGCCGGAAATGATTTCGATCAGCTCGTTGGTGATAACGGCCTGACGTGAACGGTTGTATTGGATGGTCAGATCATCGATCATCTCACCCGCGTTCCGTGTGGCGTTGTCCATTGCGGACATCCGCGCGCCCTGTTCGGACGCTGCGTTTTCCAACAAAGCGCTAAAGATTGCTGTGGCGACACCACGGGGCAACAGATCAGCAAGAATTGCTTCTTCGCTTGGCTCATAATCAAACAGTGTTGAAGCTTCATCCGCTTCACCATCGTCGAATTTCGCCGGGATAATCTGTTTGGCCGTTGGAATTTGGCTGACCACGTTGACGAATTCCGCATAGAAAATCGTCGCGACGTCGAACTCTTCGCCGTCAAAGCGTGCCAAAACATCTTTGGCGATACCTTGTGCGTCTACATAACCAAGGCGCTTTACCTCGGACAGATCAACGTGACCGATCAGATAGTCGCCAAAGTCACGACGCACTTGGTCGCGGCCTTTTTTGCCTACAGTCAGAATTTTCAGCTCTTTGCCTTGGGCCAACACTTCACGCGCACGGGCCTTAGCCAGCTTAACGATATTGGTGTTGAAACCACCACACAGACCACGTTCAGACGTCATAACAACCAAAAGCTGTACTTTGTCGTTCCCGGTGCCTGACAGCAGTTTTGGCGCTGTATCAGAGCCGCCAACAGAGGACGCCAACCCTGACATCACGGCATTAAACCGTTCTGTATAGGGGCGGGACGCCTCAGCAGCCTCTTGCGCGCGGCGAAGTTTCGCCGCGGCAACCATTTGCATGGCTTTAGTGATCTTGCGGGTCGATTTGACCGACGTGATCCTGTTTTTAAGGTCCTTGAGATTTGGCATTGCCCTATCTCTCCTTAAGCGAAGTCAGTTGCAAAACCGTCGATGGCGGCCTTGATTTTATCTTCCAACTCGTCTTTGACCTTGCGGTCATTGTTGGTGATATCGAGAAGAAGGTCAGCATGTTTGCCACGCAGGTGCGCCAACAAACCAGCTTCCCAGCGGCCAACCTGTTTCACATCAACTTTATCCAAGTACCCTTTGGTACCCGCATAGATGACGCAAACGATTTCGGCGTTGGTCAATGGCTTATACTGTGGCTGCTTCATCAATTCGGTCAGACGCGCACCACGGGCCAGCAACTGCTGAGTAGAGGCATCAAGGTCAGAACCAAACTGCGCGAAAGCAGCCATTTCACGGTACTGTGCGAGTGACAGTTTAACCGGACCCGCAACAGAAGACATTGCTTTCGTCTGGGCAGATGAACCAACACGCGAAACAGACAGACCTGTGTTCACAGCAGGGCGGATACCTTGGTAGAACAATTCAGTTTCCAAGAATATCTGACCGTCAGTGATCGAAATCACGTTAGTCGGAATAAACGCAGAAACGTCGCCGCCCTGAGTTTCGATGATTGGCAGAGCAGTCAAAGAACCGTTGCCTGCTGCATCGCCCAACTTAGCCGAACGTTCCAACAACCGTGAGTGGAGATAGAAAACATCACCTGGGTACGCTTCACGGCCCGGTGGGCGACGCAAAAGCAAAGACATCTGACGATATGACACAGCCTGCTTGGACAAGTCATCATAGATGATCAAAGCATGACGGCCATTGTCGCGGAAGTGCTCGGCCATGGCTGTTGCAGAGTAAGGCGCGAGGAACTGCATTGGTGCAGGCTCGGACGCAGTTGCCGCAACAACGATTGAATAATCAATCGCGCCAGATTCTTCGAGCTTTTTAACCAACTGCGCAACAGTCGAACGCTTTTGACCAATCGCGACGTACACACAGTACATCTTTTTGCTTTCATCATCACCAGCAGCGGCATTCACCTGTGCTTGGTTCAGCATCGCATCAAGAGCAACAGCCGTTTTACCAGTCTGACGGTCACCAATGATCAATTCGCGCTGGCCACGGCCAATCGGGATCATCGCGTCAACGGACTTAAGGCCAGTCGACATTGGTTCGTGTACAGATTTACGTGGGATAATGCCGGGCGCTTTTACGTCCGCAACACCGCGCTTGGTGGATTCAATCGGACCTTTGCCGTCGATTGGGTTACCCAAACCGTCAACAACACGACCCAAAAGACCGTCACCGATTGGCACGTCCACGATTGAGTTGGTCCGCTTAACAGTGTCACCTTCTTTGATGTCACGGTCATTACCGAAAATAACCACACCGACGTTGTCGGCTTCAAGGTTCAAGGCCATGCCCTGAATACCACCGGGGAATTCGACCATTTCGCCAGCCTGAACATTGTCCAGACCGTAAACGCGGGCGATACCATCACCAACGCTCAGAACGCGGCCAACTTCGGCTACTTCTGCTTCTTGACCAAAATTCTTAATCTGGTCTTTCAGGATTTTGGAAATCTCTGCTGCTTGGATACCCATTTATCCGGCCTCTTTCATTACGTTTTGGAGGGAATTGAGCTTTGAACGGATCGACGTATCGATCATCTTAGAGCCCACTTTAACGACAAGACCGCCGATGAGTGATTCATCAACGGTCGTTTGGAGTGTTACGGTTTTGCCAGTGGTCTTCTTCAAAGACGCGGCAAGTTTGTCTGATTGTGTTTTGGTCAATGCCTTGGCCGAAGTAACTTCTACAGTAACTTCACCTTTGTCGGTGGCAATCACATCACGCAGAGCTTTGACCAACTGCGGCAACACAAACAAACGACGCTTTTGCGCCATCAGCGCCAGCGTGTTTGTCATCGTAGGTGACAGTTTCATCTTTTTGGCGAGAGCGGCAATGGCACCGGCCTGTTCATCACGTGTATATATTGGTGAATGGATCAGGGCACCGAAGTCTTTGCTGTCGGACAACGCGCCCTGCAAAGCATCTAAATCGGTTTCAAGTGCGGCGACCTTTTTGGCTTCTTTAGCCAGGTCATAAACGGCTGTCGCATAACGCTGCGCGATGCCGGTGGAAATCGAAGCTGGTTCGGACACGTCCATCCTCTCGTACAAATAGGCCGGATACACGAACAAAGTCGCGTCACCGGAGTGTTGGCGCGGCTTGAAAAGGTTCAAGACGTCAAGATCAGGGGCGGATGTAGCAGACCGTTCTCCCCCAAGCAACACAGTATAGTGAGGTTGCAGCGGTGCCAGCACGTTTATTTGCAAGTGCTTTTGATACCTGCGACCGTTTGACCCATTCTATTTGGTCATAGATAGCCAGTTTTGCCAAAAAACGACCGAATCTATAGCGCATACGCCGCGCGACAGGGATCAAAGTGGCGGATTCTTGTATAACGTCTGTTTGGTTCGCCTCTGGAAGGGTCCATGGACCGATCGCCATTGATGCATTGATGCATGTGTCGCACGTCATAATGCCAAGATATGACGGCGCAATTAGCAGTGCCCGTTTTCCTACAAAGAATCGCCAATGGATGCAGCGAGGGAAATCTAAAATAAAAAACAACTCAAGGTTTAAAAATGTTAAGAAATCGTTAACAATTGGACTGTTTTGGTCAAGATTGAGTGACCCGCAACACGCAATACCGCCAATTTGTTGACACAATTAGCCAGTCCTGACCAACATTTCATGGGTAAATTTAAGTGAGAATTAAAATGCTAGGTCTAGCTGCACTGCCATTATTGGCGATTGGTTTGTTGTTCACTGTTTTTGATGGTGGCTCAGATGATGACGATTACGAAGATATTCCAGAAGCGCCAGAAGAACCCGATACTCCAGAAACACCGGAAGAACCGGAAACACCTGAAGAACCAGAGACACCTGAGGATCCGGAAACCCCAGAAGAGCCGGAAACACCTGAGGAACCTGAGGTTCCCCCAGCTGAAGTCGTCAACGGTACAGACGGATCTGACGTTATCAATGCTGAAGGCAACCAAATCGTCAACGGATTGGACGGCGACGATGGGCTGTCAGCGTCGGATGCATCAAATGGTGCAGTATTAAATGGCGGCAATGGCGATGATTCTATCAACCTTGCCGGCAGCAATTCCACAGGCAATGGGGGTGAAGGCGATGATTTGATCTCGGCCAGTTTTGCCAACGGGGCAACACTGAATGGTGAAGCCGGTGATGACATTCTGAATGGCTGGCGCGATTCCAGCGGGGTGGTGATAGATGGCGGATTGGGCAATGACACGATCACAGACGAAGCTTATCTGGATTTGCCCAATGCTGGCGAAACACCTGATCTTTTAACGGGGGGTGAAGGTGCTGACAGCTTCTTTATCAACTTTGTGAACCCTGAGATTTTCGAAGGACAAGAACCGCTGCTTGAGGGAGACATTGGCATTGCGTCACAGATCACCGATTTTGATCCTGACGAAGATATGTTGATGATCGACATCAACAACGCGGATGGCGGCGAAACCACCGGACCATTAAGAACTTTGGACAGCTTTACCTTGGTTGAGGCCGTCGATGGCAGCTATACGGATGTGCAACTGGTGATCAGTACGGCTGGTGGCACCGGGCCGCTGACGGCGACCATCCGCCTTGATGGGGCAAGCGGGTTGACGACTGATGACATCGCGTTTGCAGATCGGGCCGCCCCTTAAGCACGTCTTTGCACTAGATTGCCCAAACCCCAAATCGACGCCCTGTCCTTACACTAGGATAGGGCGTTTTTCGTTAGACCGCTTTTGGTTTAGGTTTTGGTTCTGTGATGCCTTCAAGCACCCCAATCGCCCGACGCGCCTTGCTGCGCTCGACACGCCCTTTGGGGGGGTACACCAGCTTGGTTGCCTCAACCATAAACGCGCCACCTGCCATCATGGTTGGCACATGACGTCCAATCCGTTCAAACAATCCAGCTGACTTCATCCAGACCCGTTTACCTGATGGCATTTGATACAACGCACCCACGTGCCGCTCTGGTAAAAACTGGTGTTTGCGCAATTGCGCCTCAAGCTGCCCGGGCGAATAAGGTCGGCCATAGCCAAAAGGCGTGATATCGCGCCGCGCCCAAAATCCTGCACGGTTGGGCACAATAAACAGCGCCCTGCCCCCCGGCCCCAGCACCCGCCAACACTCCTCAAGTAATTCACTAGGATGCTCAGAGGTTTCTAACCCATGCAACAGGACCAGTTTGTCGACATGACCTGTTTCAATCGGCCACATCGTTTCTGCGGTCAAAACCGATGTGTTCGCCATGCCCGCAGGCCACGGCATGACCCCTTGCGGTCCCGGCATCAATGTCACAACCCGCCGCGCGTCTTTCAGATAGGGGCGCAACAAAGGTGCCGCAAATCCAAATCCAACGACGCTTTGGCCTTTGGCTTCGGGCCAAAGTTCCATCATCCGATCGCGCATGGATTTTTGCGCCGCCCGCCCCAGCGCGCTGCGATAATAGAAATTGCGCAGGTCTTGTACGTCAAGATGCATTGCAGCCCGTCCCGGTGAATGTCACTCTGTCTTTATCCTAGCAAACCAGACAGGAAAGATACCATGCCCTTTGATCTAATCACGATTCCTTGCCTGTCCGACAATTATGCATACTTGCTGCGCGATCATGACAGCGGCAAAGTGGCCTTGATCGACGTGCCAGAAGCCGCACCCATTTTAGCAGAGCTAAAGAAACGCGACTGGGAGGTCAGCCAAGTCTGGTTGACCCATCATCACCCAGATCACGTTCAAGGCTTGGCCGAGGTGCTAAAGGAACATGATGCCAATGTGATTGGTGCAAAAGCTGATGAGCACCGTCTGCCGCCGCTAGATCGTAAAGTGGATGAGGACGACAGTATCACATTGGGCAGCTTGGAAACCCGCGTTATTGATGTGTCTGGTCATACCGTTGGTCACATTGCGTTTTACGTGCCAACAGCCAAGGTCGCTTTCACGGCTGATAGTCTGATGGCGTTGGGGTGTGGACGGCTGTTTGAGGGCACACCCGATCAAATGTGGGAAAGTCTGCAAAAGTTGATGGCACTGCCAGAAGACACGACAATCTGCTCTGGTCATGAATACACGGCAGCCAATGCAAAGTTTGCACTGACGGTTGATCCGACGAACCCGGACCTTATATCAAGGTCCAAGGACATTGATGCGGCCCGCGCTAAAGGTGAGCCGACAGTGCCATCAAAACTTTCAACCGAACTTAAAACCAATCCCTTCTTACGCGCCGCCGATCCGGCCATTCGCGCCACCCTAGGGATGCCAAACGCAACAGACGCGGAGGTCTTTACCGAGATTCGCGCCCGTAAAGACAGGTTTTGACTGCAGAAATCATGATCAAAATGACTCTTTTACGGCAATTGTGATCATAATTTCAAAGAAAAGCCTTGAAGACCCGCCACGATCAACCAAACTCTAACACTATGAGGCCATGGTCGGACCGAGGACGCTGATATATCTTAGCCCCTCACCGACCCCGATCGACAAGGAGCACGCCCGTGCCTTCATTTTCGACTACACTTGAGCAGGCAATCCACGCAGCCCTTGCGCTGGCAAACGCCCGCCGCCACGAATTTGCCACGCTGGAACATTTGTTGCTGGCACTGATTGATGAACCCGACGCGGTCCAGGTGATGAAAGCCTGTTCAGTGGACGTATCCGAGTTGCGCGATACTTTGGTTGAATTCATTGACGAGGACCTGAGCAATTTAGTTACCGACGTTGACGGATCAGAGGCCGTGCCAACGGCAGCATTCCAGCGCGTGATCCAACGCGCTGCGATCCATGTGCAATCGTCTGGCCGCACTGAAGTAACCGGTGCAAACGTACTGGTTGCGATCTTTGCCGAGCGTGAATCAAACGCCGCCTATTTCCTGCAAGAACAGGATATGACGCGCTATGATGCCGTAAATTACATTGCCCATGGCGTTGCCAAAGACCCCGAATACGGCGAGGCCCGCCCCGTTGCTGGCGCACCAGAACATGAAGAGGAAGTTCAGGGTGTTACCGAGGGTGAGAAAAAAGAATCCGCGCTTTCTAAATATTGCGTAGATCTAAACGCGAAATCGCGTGAGGGTGATATTGATCCATTGATCGGTCGCGAAAGTGAAGTCGAACGCTGCATTCAAGTGCTGTGTCGCCGCCGTAAGAATAACCCATTGTTGGTGGGTGATCCCGGTGTTGGTAAAACTGCGATTGCAGAAGGGTTAGCGCGCAAAATCGTCGCGGGCGAAACACCTGAAGTTCTTTCCGAAACCACCATCTATTCGCTCGACATGGGCGCATTGCTGGCAGGCACACGCTCCCGCGGTGATTTTGAAGAGCGCCTCAAGGCTGTTGTTACTGAACTAGAAGATCACAAAGACGCCGTGTTGTTCATTGATGAAATCCACACTGTTATTGGTGCCGGTGCCACGTCTGGCGGTGCTATGGATGCCTCCAATCTTTTAAAACCTGCACTTGCGGGTGGCAAATTACGCACCATGGGGTCAACGACCTACAAGGAATTCCGCCAGCATTTTGAAAAAGACCGCGCCTTGGCGCGCCGTTTCCAAAAAGTCGATGTGAATGAACCGTCTGTTGATGATGCCGTGAAAATCCTGAAAGGGCTAAAGCCCTATTTCGAGGATCACCACAGTGTAAAATACACTACGGACGCGATCAAAACCTCTGTGGAATTGGCACATCGTTATATCAATGACCGTAAATTGCCAGACAGTGCAATCGACGTGATCGACGAAGCAGGTGCCGCACAACATCTTGTTGTCGCCTCGAAACGTCGCAAGACGATTGGGACCAAGGAAGTTGAAGCCGTGGTTGCCAAGATTGCGCGCATCCCACCCAAAACTGTCTCAAAAGACGATGTGGTGGTCCTGAAAGACCTCGAAAAGTCTTTAAAACGCGTGGTGTTTGGTCAAGACAAGGCCATCGATGCACTGGCGTCGGCCATTAAACTGGCACGTGCAGGTCTACGTGAACCTGAGAAACCAATTGGTAACTACCTTTTTGCGGGCCCAACAGGTGTAGGTAAAACCGAAGTCGCCAAACAGCTCGCAGATACGTTGGGTGTTGAACTACTGCGCTTTGACATGTCCGAATATATGGAAAAGCACGCCGTTTCACGGCTCATCGGTGCCCCTCCCGGCTATGTTGGGTTTGACCAAGGTGGTATGCTGACTGACGGTGTCGATCAGCATCCGCACTGTGTGTTGTTGCTGGATGAGATGGAAAAGGCGCACCCGGATGTCTACAATATCCTGTTGCAGGTGATGGACCACGGCAAACTGACTGACCACAATGGTCGTACAGTTGATTTCCGTAATGTGGTTCTGATCATGACATCAAATGCTGGTGCTGCTGAGCAAGCAAAAGAGGCCATCGGCTTTGGCCGTGACCGTCGCACAGGTGAGGATACTGCCGCGATTGAACGCACATTCACACCAGAATTCCGCAACCGTTTGGATGCGGTGATCAGCTTTGCACCACTGTCCAAGGATGTGATCCTGCAGGTGGTTGAAAAGTTCGTACTGCAACTTGAGGCGCAATTGATGGATCGCAACGTGACCATTGAACTGTCCAAGAAAGCCGCCGAATGGTTGGCCGACAAAGGCTATGATGACAAAATGGGTGCGCGACCGCTGGGCCGTGTCATTCAGGAACACATCAAAAAACCACTCGCTGAAGAATTGTTATTCGGCAAATTGGCCAAAGGTGGCGTTGTCAAAGTTGGAGCCAAGAAAGGTGAATTAGACATCACCATTCTGGGCCTCGAAAAGCCACAACTCTCGGGCAACAAGCCGCCGTTGCTGACAGCAGAATGATAAAAAGGGTCACACTGGCCCTGACACTTCCCTTCGCCGGACATGTACTGGCGGAGGGAATTATTTTGCAGCCCCCCATTGACTGTGATCTGTCCAACACCTGCTACATTCAACAATATGTCGACCGTGACCCGAGCGAAGGCGTCACAGACTACCAATGCGCGGGACAAAGTTATAACGGCCACAAAGGCACAGATTTCGCGCTCGTTTCGATCGCAGACATTGAGAAGGGCATCGCGGTCTTTGCCTCTGCAGACGGTACCGTAGAGGGCACACGTGATGGCATGGACGATGTCGAATATAATGCTGATACCGCAGATGCAGTAAAGAACCGTGAATGTGGGAACGGTGTTCAGATCAATCATGGGCAAGGCTGGGTAACGCAATATTGCCACCTGAAAAAAGGGTCTGTGATCGTTAGTAAAGGTCAAGCCGTGTCTGCCGGTGACACGATTGGCCAAGTGGGTATGTCAGGCCGTGCGGCGTTTCCACATGTTCATCTCTCGGTACGAAAGGATGGCAAAGTCGTCGATCCATTTGATCCCGATGGCACCCTGACGTGCGACGAGGCTTCTCATCAAGAAACTCTATGGAATAATGCGCCCGCATATCGCCCCGGTGGCCTTATCTCTATCGGGTTCTCAGATCATGTTCCGACATATGAATCGATAAAAGCTGGCACCGCTGACATGCAAAATTTCACGCCAAGCTCCAAAAACCTTGTTGTCTATGGTTTTGCATACGGCATCAGACAAAACGATGTGATGCGGCTGTCGATAACTGGCCCAGAGGGTGAAGTAATCAAACAAGATGTCGAAATGAGCAAATCACAAGCCAGATCATTTCGGGCTATAGGCAAGAAACGCAGGTGGTCACTTTGGCCGACAGGTACGTATGAGGGTTCGGTGACCCTCCTGCGTGACGGACAGACAATAACACAGCGGGCAACCGAAGTTACGATACGCTAAGTTACCTATTTCAATAGATAAAGGTGAAGCCAAACCGGTTGAGCGCTTCAGCACCAGAGGCCTCAATACCAAATTATTTTTCAGTGAATTTCAATTCAATCCGCCTGTTCAATGCCCGTGCTTCAGCAGTGTTTCCAGCAGCAATAGGCTGATATTGACCAAATCCATTTGCCGCCAAGCGGTCAGGTGGAATGCCCAAAAAGCTGATCATGTATTTAACAACAGAAAGCGCACGGGCCTGCGAAAGCTCCCAATTGTCTAAATATTCACCAGCCCCGGACAAAGGCACGTCATCGGTGTGGCCATCCACACGAATGACCCAATCGATTTCATCCGGGATATCCCCCGCGATTGAGCGCAGGATATTTGCAACCTTGGCAATTTCGCCCTGCCCGTCACCGGACAACACTGCACCACCGGGTGGGAACAATACTTCGGAAGAGAAAACAAACCGATCTCCTTCGATCCGAACACCTTCTTGAGCGCCCAAAACATCACGCAATCTGCCAAAAAACTCTGATCGATATTGTTCGAGGTCTTTGGTCTCTGCCTCCAACCTTTTACGCTCAGCCGCTTCCAACTCAGCGCGGCGGGATTGCTCGGCTGCGACCCGAGCCAAAGCGGTATTCAAGTTTGACCCAAGTGATTGCAGCTCTATATTCTTAGCCGCATCGCGCGCAGTTGCATCATCCAAGAGCGCTTGAAGGTTGCCCAACTGCGAACGCAATGCAGCCACCTGTTGATTTAACAGTTCGGTCTGACGCTGTGCGTCAGCGCTGGTGGACTGTTCTTCTGACAATTGTTGCTGTGCTGCGGCCAAAAGCGCTGCATTTTTTTCTATTGCACTGGCAGTATCAGTTGCCAATGCCTCTGCTGCTATTTTTGCCGCTAGCGCCTCTGCTAAACGCGTGCGCAACGTATCTCGATCTACTGTGAGGCTGCCTTGTGTTGCATCAAGTTCCGCCCGCAAAGTCGCAACTTGACCTTTTAAATTGTCCCGTTCTACCTGCGCAACGACACCTACCTCGGCAGCATTTTCTGCGACGGCAAGGCGGGTCAATGCAGCAACCAATTCGGCGCGCAACGCATCTCGATCAGTCGTGAGACTGGTTTGCGTCGCCGCCATTTCAGCCTTTAAGGCCACAACTTGATCTTGCAATGCCACCGCCTCGGCTTGGATCTCAGCAACAGTTTGTGCCACGCCCTGCGCAGTTTCCAAGCGGATCAGCGCCAATGCGAGTTGGGCGTCTAGATCACCCTCCACAGATCTGGCAGCCGCAAGCAAAGTTAACGTATCTTCTGCTTCCTGCCGTTGCGTTTCCAATGCGAGGGTCATCGCGGTGAGTTCCGCATCCGCGTCTGCCAATTTGGCCCGCAATGCGTCCGCTGCTGCCGCTTCGGCCAATCGTGCAGCTTCTTCATCCGTCAAAGCGGTCGTGACGGCATCGACCTTCCCGGACAGATTAGCAACCTGCGCCTCAGCCTGTGCATTGCGCGCACGCAAATCAGCAACCAAGGCATTTAACGCCTCACGACGCGCTGCTGCCAACCGCGCCACTTCGGCCTGCGCGTCAACCTCATCACGCGCCGCGGCAAGGGCAAGATCAAGCGATTGCTGAGCATTAAGCAATTCGGTTTGCTGCGTTTCCAAGACTGCAATCTGCCCCAGCGCCACATCGCGATCAGACAACAATGCAGCGACCTGCGCCTCAAACCCGGTGATCTGTGTCTGTGCCGCATCCAGCGCTGCGGTATGTGCGTCACGTTGGGTCGTAAGCGAAGCGATCAATGCGGCTTGTTCACTGACTTCACCACGAGCCTGATTAAGGGATGCATTCAATGCTCCCAATCTGGCTTCTAGTTGCGCATTGGAGCGTTCTTCAAGGCCAAGCGCTTGCGCAAGTGCACTAACCTCACCCGCCAGCGCATCAAGTTCGGTTTCTTGCCCAGAGATACGTTCGGTCAGGACAAATTGCACAACCATAAATATGGTCAGCACGAACATCAGCACCAACAAAAGACCTGTCATTGCATCGACAAAACCCGGCCAAATTGAGCTTTGGAACCGTGAACCTGTCCGTCGGGACAATGCCATGGTTAACGCCCCTCGTTGCCGGAATTATTTGTGTTTCGCACACGACGTGGCTCTGATCGCCCGCCCGATACGGCCTTGGCGAGCAGCGAAATATCCTTGCGTAGCTCTGCCATGGTTTCCTGACGTCCAGCCGAGATTTCTTCGAGAATACGCAACATCTGAACGTCAATTGAACGCAACCGCATCCGGCTTTCGGCATCAATGCCCTCACCAGACCCTTGGGTTTCAAGCGTCGCAATCAAGCGTTCTTGTCCCGCTGCAACCCGTTCCATTGCCTGGCTGGCAGGATCAGCGCCTTCCATCCGCGTGGTCATGCGATCAACCGCATCAGCAAGTTTACCCAGTTTTTCGTCAACCATTGAGCGGCTTACATCAGACTGTGTGAACATCTGTTGCAACGCTTCCATCTGTTCGGCCATGTGATCAATCACGCCGCCCATCGCATTCTGTTCCCCGCTGCCTTCTTCTCCAGTGCTAAAACCGACGCGGGTGATGGAACTTAACCAATCCTCAAGTTCTTGATAAAAACGGTTTTGACCATGTCCTGCAAATAGCTCTAGCAGACCTACAACAAGAGATCCCGCCAAACCTAAAAGCGATGAACCAAACGCAACACCCATGCCGCCTAGTTGTGCTTCAAGCCCGGTCATCAAGCGGCTAAAAACATCAACACCGCCTTCACCCTCTGCCGGTGCCAGGCTGCGGATTGTGTCGACTACTGCGGGAACAGTTGTCGCAAGGCCATAAAACGTGCCCAGAAGACCCAGAAAAATCAACATGTTGACGATATAACGCGTAATCTCACGCGCCTCATCAACACGGGTTGAAACAGAATCTAGAATAGAGCGCGTCGATGTCGCACTGACCTGCATCCGCGCACCACGTGTACGCAGCAAAGATGCAAGTGGTGCCAAAAGTTGTGGGGCAACCGTATCTGGATCAGGTGTGTCAGAGGCAAAATTTTCAATCCAGCGGACCGAGCCGATCAATTGGTAAACCTGATAGAAACAAGCAAACACACCGATGATAAAAACGATGATAATGAACCCGTTTAGATAGGGGTTTGCAGCAAAAATCGGCAAGACAGACGGCAAGGCCAAAAAACCGCCAACAGCGGTCAAGGCCAGCACAATCAGCATCAGAGTGATCTGACGCACAGGCTGTGAAAATTGTGGTCTCTGTTCGCGGTCTGTTTGCGCCATATGGCCTTACTCCCGGCCTTTTTTTATCTGCTCTGGGCGCAGCTTACACCAAAAACCCCAGCATATGCCAAGAATTTATGCGGTCAGGGTTTTCACTCTGTCGTGCAGCCATTCAAGCGCCGGATCGTGCAGGCCAACTTCGCTCAAATGGCTTGCAGTATTGAATAGGTACTCTGTGTTTGGCCCCATGCCGCCAATCGCATTTGCGATAATCTGAGCCTGTTCTTCCAACGGCAATCCACCACAATACTGCACGTGGCCTTCATCAATGACATACACCACCGCTGAAACATCGCGCCCATCATTCAAGTGGATGGTAAGGTTTTTCTCAACATAGGCTGATGAAATCAACTCACGCTCGCGCAGGTATTCCAGCGTTGCCGCTTCTGTACCGTCCGCCACGCGAAGCGCTAAACCTTCGCACGCACTGTCCACGTGTTCATCCAATGCCAGTACCAACCCCGGTTTGTCCTCAGTGCCACGATGATGAATCGAACGCATACAAAACGACCGGGAATATCCCGGTAACGTAGCGATCACACTTTCGGCCACAGTGAAACCGGGGTTCCACAAAAGGCTGCCATATCCAAATACCCACATTGCCATCACGCTGGTCCTTCTTTGTTGTGTTGGGTAAACCGCATCTACGGGCCGAGTTAAAGGGATTTTCAATGATGCGCAGATTGGCTTGGATGTTTCTGATCTTGGCGACCTTGTGGTGCGCTTGGTGGACCATCGCATCAATCGGCATGCAATTGGCTGTCACCAATTGGTTGGAAGAACGGCGCGCCTTTGGCTGGCAGGCAAATGTCGACAAGATCTCCAAACATGGGTTCCCTTTGTCCCTGAACACGCGCTTGGACGCGCTTCAAATCGCTGATCCAATATCAAAGGTATCACTCAAAACGTCGCAACTTGACCTAGTCGCGGCTGCCTATTGGCCTGGTTATATGGCTGCGAAAATTCCTGAAACACCGATCATCGTTTCGACGCCTACGGGCCAATTTACAATCCACTCAAAAACCGGTCGCGCGGACCTAAGGCTGCATCCGACTACGTCTTTGGAATTGCAGGGCATGGGTATTTCCAGTGGCGCATGGCAAATTATCACAGAGCAAAAGACCTTCATCGCCGCAGACAATTTAAAGGTCGCGATAGACCAAGATAGCGGCAATACCAAATCTTATAACCTTGCAATTGAGGCGATAAATCTCTTCCCCGGCTCAAACTTGCGCACCTTGCTAACACTGCCAAAGAATTGGTCTGCGTCGTTCGAAGCCTTCGCCGTTGACCTCAACATCACTTTTGATCGTCCGCTGGATCGCACCGCCTCGCGCGAAAATAGGCCGCAACCGCGCAAGTTGGACTTGCACCGTATTGATATTGCTTGGGGGGATTTGTCCATTCTGGCTTCGGGTCAACTGAACATCGATGCTACGGGGGTTCCAACAGGATCAATCAAGGTCGATGCTACAAATTGGCGGCTGTTGGTCGATCTGGCGACGAACAGTGGTGCCTTGCCCACCCAACAACGCCCGCAGGTCGAAATCATGATGGGTGCGTTGTCAAACCTAGGCGGCAATCCCAGTGATTTGAACCTCACCGTGTCCTTCAAAGACGGTCAAATGGCGCTGGGTCCAATTAACCTAGGTCCGGCCCCACGATTCATCCTACGCTGATTATCGACAATACCGTCCGCTGCGATAGCGTGCTGTGTCGAAATGAAAATGATCGAGATGAAATCGATTTGCCTTGGGCCCAAGGACCGTCCCGAACGGCCCGCAGGCACCTTGATGCATCTGACGCATCGCTTTGCTGGTTGATTTAGCATTCCAACCTTTCAGTACAGTCACCTCAGAGCCATCTGCCAACCGGAAAGCCGAAATATCAATCGCCCGGCCACGCCCATGTTCAGATATTTTTGCGCCCTTTTGGTTGTTACGGGTTCGGCAAGCATAATGTGCGGCAACCCGAAGTGATTTTAACCCGCCGCCTTTGCGCGACAAAGCTGGCTTTGCCGATTTATCCAACCACGTCTTCAACGCATTGGCGGTCACACAGTCCATTACTGACGATTGGCTTAACGTCACACCTGACACCGACCGCACGCGCACAGCTTTCTCCACACCGCAGCCACGCAACTTGCCTTTAACCCGACCAATGTTTTCACCTTGAATGGCAACGTCACCACAAACAGCCCCTTTGGCCTGTAATGCGCGTTGGGCACGTGCGGTTTTTTCGACCTTGCGAGAACGAAAAAGCGGTCGTAGAGAAAAACCAAGGCCACTTTTTGGTTCTCGCGCATCTTGGGTTTGTGCATCACCAACGGGTGCTTGAATGGCACCTGATGGCGCAACTTCAACAGGAAGCACAACATTACCACCGCGTTGAACAGGGCGTTTTGATGTGGTTGGCGCGGCCCATGCAGCCTGACCAAGCACTAAAGTTATGATCAATATCGCACGTATCATTTTTTGCCTACTGCACGACCAAAGTTCGGTGCATCCGTGTCTTGACCAGCTTCAATAATGCCCCGCCGGATCGCGCGGGTTCGGGTGAAATAGGCATGAAGATGATCGCCATCACCTTGACGGATTGCACGCTGAAGCGCGAATAATTCCTCGGTAAAACGACCCAATATCTCCAATGTGGCGTCTTTATTGGACAAGAAAACATCGCGCCACATCGTTGGATCACTGGCCGCAATTCGGGTAAAATCCCGAAAACCACCAGCGGAATATTTAATCACTTCACTGTCTGTCACTCGGCGCAGGTCATCGGCCACCCCAACCATCGTATAGGCAATCAAATGAGGGGCATGGCTGGTAACTGCGACCACCAAATCGTGGTGTTCCGCGTCCATTTCTTCGACATTTGCCCCCATACTTTCCCAAAGCGTGCGCAATTTTGCCGTTGCTTTGGGGTCTGTGCCCTCAGCCGGAACAAGCAGGCACCAGCGGTTGTCGAACAACTCGGCAAAGCCTGATTTTGGCCCCGAATGTTCAGTACCAGCCAGCGGGTGCGCAGGAATGAAATGTACACCCTTAGGCAAATGCGGCCCGACCTGTGCAATCACATCAGCTTTGACAGATCCAACATCCGTGACCGTCGCACCGGACTTTAGCACACCTGCCATTTCAGATGCGATCGCGCCCATCACGCCAACGGGGACGCAAAGCACCACAAGGTCTGCACCTTCAACAGCCTCACTCAAGGTATCATAGACCTGATCACACAAGCCAATTTCGCGTGCTGTTTCGCGGGTTTCTGCACTGCGCGCAAAACCAACAACCTCACCTGCCAAACCGCCTCGCTTCATCGCCCAAAACATGGATGATGCAATCAGCCCAAGGCCGATCAACGCAACACGGTCATACATTTGTGCCATCTGCATCTCCGTTCTTGAATTGCCGAATAGCGTGAACAATACGTCGACAACTGCTTTCGTCACCAACCGTGATCCGCAAGCAGTGCGGTAGGTTATACCCCGCCACACGCCGCACAATCAGCCCTTGTGATTGCAGATGCACGTCACAAGCTTCGGCTTCGTCTTGGGACGCAAAACGCGCCAAAATAAAATTTGCGCAAGATACATCAGAGGGAACACCAATTTCCGCCAATGCATCTGCCATCCACGTGCGCCAGCGCGCATTATCCGACCTACAGTGCTCTGCATAGGCGACGTCACGAATGGCCGCTTCTGCTGCGTTCAAGCCTGCTTGAGACAGATTAAAAGGCCCGCGCACCCTGTTTAAAACGTCAATAACATGCGCAGGGCCATAGCCCCAACCAACGCGTAGACCGCCCAGCCCATAGAGCTTAGAAAATGTCCGTGTCATCACAACATTTTGGCGGCTGTCCACCAATGCGGCGCCGCCGTCATACCCATCAACATATTCAGCATAAGCACCATCCAGCACCAACATAGCTTGCGCAGGCAGCCCATCAGCAAGGCGCACAATTTCTCCCATACCAATCATCGTACCGGTTGGGTTATTGGGATTGGCAATAAACACCAACCGCGTTGCATCGCTGCATGCGGCCAAAATTGCGTCTACATCAGTAACGCGCTCACGTTCTGCAACCTCAACAGGCGTCGCACCGGCAGCCAATGCCGAAATCCGGTACATGGCAAACCCGTGTTCGGTGTGAATAACCTCAGTTCCGGGGCCCGCATAGGCCTGACACAAGAACGCTATTACCTCATCCGATCCCGCACCACAGATAATCCGATCTGCGTCCAATCCATGAACACCAGCAATAGCGGCCCGTAATGGCCCGTGATCCGATGAAGGGTACCTGTGCAAATCATATGCCGCACGACGATAGGCTTCCAACGCAGCTTCGCTTGGCCCATATGGATTTTCATTGGATGACAGTTTTACCACATTATCAAGGCCCGCCACATGTGTGGCACCTCCCTGATACAGGTCGATATCCATGATGCCCGGCTGTGGCGTGATCGCAGTCATAACTGGCAGTTCCCCTATAGATGGGGCCGTTCTAACGCCGCCCCCCATCTATGACCAGTGGGTTTGTCCAAGCACACAATATTGGGGCAATAAGACATCGCATAAACGGAGCAAACCATGATCGTCTATCACACATAGCTCACACGCACAGGGGATCGGTTGTGCATGCCACAATCCAAGCTGGCGAATGATTAGGCATATAGCTCACGGCAACGGGCACTGGCTGAATACCTTTATGCGACACCCTTATTTGCCGTTCGCTATGGCCATCACCTTTGGGTCAGGTTCCATGATCTGCGTGGTCACTTGTGGGCAACGATGACATGCAGCCTCACCTTCCTGTGTGTACCATCGACAGGTCTTTCGAATACTGCACGGCGGAAGGTGCTGCACAACAGGGTCAAAACCTTCAACAATCCGCGATGCCAACTTGCATGTACCGCTCTCGAAATGTGTGCACGACTTTTCGGCACAGGGTGCAGAAAACCTGTAAACAAGTGTGGGCGGCACCAGGCCCGTCGCATCAAGCGCCCTTTTAGACACAGGCACATCACCCGCTGCATAGGCCAGCCTAACACCACCCGACCCGGGCTCTAAAACACCCAAAATTTTGGCGTCCTTCATCTCAGGCTGCGCCGATGGGCACGCCAGTGGCGGCACAGCCTTTTTTTCAGACATCAACGCAACTGCTTGAGGAACACCGGGTCTTGTGGGAAATATCCCATCGTAATACCGCCCGGGTGCATATGAACACTAGCGCGCACATTTCCGGGCAAATCCATCTGTTCAATCATTGAAGTGGACATTTTCATCAGTTCATTCGCTGATAATTTTTCGAAATCAGGATTTTCAAGGATCAAACCCATTGTGCCAATATCTGGGAAAAAACCAACGTGAACGTCACCTTTGGCAGACTCGATTGCACTCATCCCTAGAATGGACGCCGCTGATTTCTCTGCGCGGTTGGTGATTTCATTTAGTGAAAGTGAAACTGCACGATCAGACATAAATATCTCCTTTAAAAATTTGGGTTCGAGATAAAACAGCGCGAAAAATAAACGCCCCAAAAATAATATTGGGTAAATCGACCCATCGTGAGCATAGCATATTTTTCGATTCCCTCAAAGCGGGACAAATTTTAGGTAAAATATCTAGAGATAGAATCAAAAAAGGCACCCCAAAGGGTGCCTTTTGTTTCGATCCATTTAAGAGACCGATTAGTTTTTAGCGTAGAATTCTACAACCAAGTTTGGCTCCATGACGACCGGGTAAGGCACATCGCCAAATCCAGGGGTGCGCACGAATGTCGCAACCATTTTGGAGTGATCAGCTTCGATGTAATCCGGCACATCACGCTCAGCCAATTGTGTCGCTTCCAGAAGTGCGACCATCTGCTTGGAACGGTCACGTACTTCGATCACGTCGCCTTCTTTTACACGGTAAGAAGGAATGTTAACCTTTTTGCCGTTCACTTTGACGTGGCCGTGGTTCACGAACTGGCGCGCGGCAAATACTGTTGCAACGAATTTGGCACGGTACACAACCGCGTCCAAACGACGCTCAAGCAGACCGATCAGGTTTTCACCTGTATCACCTTTTACACGCTCAGCTTCACCATAGATGCGGCGGAACTGCTTTTCGGTCAGGTCGCCGTAGTAGCCCTTGAGCTTCTGCTTGGCGCGCAACTGAATACCGAAGTCGGAAATTTTTGCCTTACGGCGCTGACCGTGCTGGCCGGGGCCATATTCACGACGATTTACTGGGGATTTTGGACGGCCCCAGATGTTTTCGCCCATGCGGCGGTCTAGTTTATGCTTGGCAGCGGTGCGTTTTGTCACGGCTGTTCTCCTTTATTTAAGTTAAAGGGCGTTGTCCTTTGGATTGCTCCCGACAGGCATCCCCTTGCGAGGGCCACCAACACCAATATTTGCGCGCTTATACGGGCTGATTGGGGGGAGTCAACGGGGTTTGGCCATCCCAGCACATTCACCATGGCGGTGGCAGGTCAAAATGTGATCATTCACCAA
>CALKXT010000033.1 GCA_938003685.1 uncultured Sulfitobacter sp.
GTGGATCTGGCCCAGCTTATGTCTTTCATATGATCGAAACCATGGCCGCAGCCGGCGTGGCGCAGGGGTTGCCCGCGAAGCTGTCGATGCAATTGGCCAAGGCGACGGTTGCAGGGGCCGGGGCGTTGGCGTTGCAATCGGACGAAGACCCATCACAGTTGCGCGTGAACGTGACCAGCCCCAACGGCACGACACAAGCTGCTTTGGACGTTCTCATGGATGCAGAGCACGGGTTTCCCACGCTTTTAAAACGCGCGGTCAAAGCGGCGACGGATAGATCAAAGGAACTTGCTGGTGGCTGATCTGGAGTTTGATGATTTCCTAAAAGTCGACATCCGCGTTGGCACAGTCACCAAGGCCGAAACATTCCCCAAAGCGCGCAAACCCGCACTCAAGGTCTGGATCGATTTTGGAGCAGAGATTGGCGTGCGCAAGACCTCTGCGCAGATTACGCTACACTACACGCCCGAGGATCTGATCGGGCGACAAGTGATGGCTGTGGTGAACTTTCCACCGCGCCAAATCGGCCCTTTCATGTCCGAGGTTCTGTTACTGGGTGTTCCAGACAATGACGGCGCAATTGTTCTCATGATACCTAGCAAGGATGTTCCAAACGGAGGACGCCTGCATTGAAAAAAATATTTGTATCCAGACCTTTACCAAGCGACGTTATTGCAAAGCTTGAAGGGTTTGATGTGACGGTACGGGAAAGCACGTTGCCTTTGACGGGGGTGGAATTGCGGTCCGTTTTACGTGACTTTGACGGTGTTCTACCGACCCTTGGGGATATATTTTCTGCAAAGGTGTTTGCGGATGTTCCCAATCCACGTTGCCGTGTTTTGGCGAATTTTGGCGTTGGTTATAATCACATAGATGCCGCAGCGGCACAGGATGCAGGGATCATAGTGACCAACACACCCGGGGCCGTAACAGATGCCACAGCAGACATTGCAATGACGCTGATGTTGATGAGCGCGCGGCGTGCAGCAGAGGGCGAACGTCTGGTCCGCTCGGGAACTTGGCAAGGATGGCATCCGACCCAAATGTTAGGGCTGCATTTAAGTGGCAAAACAGTTGGTATTGTTGGGATGGGACGCATTGGTCAAGCGATTGCGCGGCGCTGTCACTTTGGGTTTGACATGAAGGTTATGTACTTTAACCGCAGTGAAAAAAGCATTGAATTTCCAGCAGAAAATACATCAAGTTTGCTTGACCTGGCTGCGAAAGTTGACGTGCTTGTTGCCGCTGTTCCGGGCAGTCCTGAGACCAAGCATTTGATTGATGCAGACGTGTTGGCCGCCATGCAGCCGCACGCACATCTGATCAACATCTCGCGCGGTGATGTTGTCGAAGAAGCGGCACTTATCCGTGCTTTGCAGACTAATCAGATCGGTGGTGCGGGATTGGATGTGTATGAATTCGAACCGAAAGTATCAAAGGCTCTGTGTGATCTGGATAACGTGGTGCTATTGCCGCATTTGGGTACGGCAGCCCTAGAGGTGCGTGTGGATATGGGGCTTATTGCGGTTGATAATCTACAAGCGTACTTTGCTGGGAAACCACCGCCTAACGCAGTTTAGGTATCTCCGACCGCCTCACGCCAATGTTTACGGCATAAGGACAGATAGGTTTCATTCCCGCCAATTTGAACTTGAGCACCATCGCGCAACGCATTGTTATCTTGATCAAAACGCACAACCATGGTGGCTTTCTTGCCGCAATGGCAAATGGTGCGGACTTCGCGCATCTCGTCAGAAAGCGCCAGCAGCGTTGCAGAGCCAGGAAACAGCTCGCCTCGGAAATCTACGCGCAGGCCAAAACACATCACAGGAACGCGTAGATCATCTACAACACGGGCCAATTGCCACACCTGATCAGGTTCTAAAAACTGTGCCTCATCAATGAAGACACAGGCGCAAGGGCCTGCATCCAAACAATTTTTAATCTTGCTAAAGAGGTCTTCACCGGGCGCAAATGTATCAGCTTTTTGTCCGATGCCGATACGTGATGCGATGCGCGCCTCTCCTGCGCGATGATCAAATTGCGCGGTCAAAAGATAAGGTTTCATGCCGCGCTCAACATAGTTGTGCGCCGCTTGCAGCAGTACCGTGGACTTGCCCGCGTTCATGGTTGAGTAGTGAAAATATAACTTTGCCATGGCAGCGGTTTAGCGCCAGTAACCCCGCACGTTCAAGATAGGAAAAACTGCGGGTCCGCATATCTTGCTGCCAGTTACCTGGCCTGTGACCCCCAACAGCCACAGCGATACGCGAACCACAACCAATACCGTTCAAGGGGGATAACGGCCACTGATACCTCCTGCGAATGCGGCAGGAGTGTTTTATAAATGACATTTCCAAGTGGAGGGATTAATGGGAAAACCTATAGTGCTTTCCCCCGCAGTTTTTTTAGGGGAAGGTGTCGTAGCGATTGGGAATTGTGACATGGCCGGAATTGGCAGCTATCTGAAAAAGCACACTGAGGCGTTGGTCAAAGACGTCGGCATTGAGCCGGCTTGCGCGTTGACGGGCAAATCCAAGGCGACCTTGGGTCGGTATTATTCTGATAATGACGAACATGCGGATCGCTTTATGCCGATCGACGCGGTGGCGTTGTTGGAAGAGGCGTCAAGCTATCCACATGTCACAGCTGCCCTCGCTGAGCTTAAGGGTATCGGGCTTGAGTATGATGACCGTCGTCCAAACTCAGAGCGCAAGGGCGGTGTAAATTCTGATGTTATCGCGTTAAGTCAACGGTTTGCGATGTTGATGGCCGAATACCAGCAATCTATGGAAGATGGTCGTATCACCGTGAACGAGGCCAAGCGACTGTTGAAAGAAACCACAGGCTTGCAGCAAATTTTGATCGATATGAAGCTGAACTTGGAAAATGAAAGTGGCTGATACGTTTCCTGCGTTGCATGTTGATGTAGTGCCGCAGATCGACGTGAATAGCCTAAAGGCACCGGACGATCCGGGCCACAAGCCACGCATACTTCTTCTTTATGGGTCCCTGCGCGAGGCCAGTTACTCCCGCAAGGCGGCTCTCGAATCAGGGCGCGTTTTACGGCTGTTGGGCTGTGAGACCAAAATGTTTGACCCCACGGGCCTGCCTTTGCCCGATGGCGTGGACCCTGATCACCCCAAAGTTGTCGAGCTGCGCAATCTCGCCGTGTGGTCCGAAGGTATGGTCTGGTCGAGCCCAGAACGTCACGGTGCCATGACGGCCGTGATGAAGGCGCAGATCGACTGGCTGCCGCTGTCGTTACAAGGTGGCATCCGACCGACCCAAGGCAAGACGCTGGCCGTGATGCAGGTTTCTGGTGGTTCGCAATCGTTTAACGCTGTGAACCAGATGCGCATTCTAGGGCGTTGGATGCGAATGGTGACGATCCCCAACCAATCGAGTATTCCCAAGGCGTGGCTAGAGTTTGACGGCGAGGGGCGCTTGCCCGAGGGGCCGTTTTACGCACGGATTGTCGATGTGATGGAAGAGCTGGTAAAGTTCACGTGGCTGGTGCGCGGGCGGACTGAACATCTGGTGGATCGGTATTCAGAACGGGTGGAGAGCGCGGCGGAGGTGCATAAGCGTGTGTCTGAGAAGTAGTTTTACCCGCGCCGGCGCACCAACACAGACCCGACTGAATAGCCCGCGCCAAAAGAACAAATCAGCCCGAGATCGCCGTCCTGCAAGTCGCTGGAGTATTTAGAGAACGCAATAATGGAACCTGCGGATGACGTGTTTGCATAGTCCTGCAAAATGTTGGGTTGTTCATCGGGCTCTGGGGTGCGGCCAAGCACCTTGCGGCCGATAAAGTCATTCATGGATTTATTTGCCTGATGCAGCCAAAGCCGTTTCAGATCATCGGCTTTGACGTCATTGTCCTCCATGTGTCCCGCGATATGATCCGCGACCAGAGGTAGAACTTCCTTGAACACCTTACGACCATTCTGCATGAATTGCATATCACGGCGGTCTACTACGCCGTCGGGGCGTGAACGGCGCAGATAACCATTGTTGTTCCTGATATTGTTAGAGAACGTCGTGGCACAACGGGTTGATTTAATTTCGAAATAAGGACCAGTGGCATCTTCGCTACGTTCAATCAATGTGGCTGTCGCCACATCGCCAAAGATGAAATGACAATCCCGGTCACGCCATTCCAGATGGGCAGAACATATCTCAGGATTCACCACCAAGGCAGACCGGATCGACCCAGACCGAACCATGTCAGCGGCAGCCTGAATACCGAACGTGGCAGAAGAACAGGCGACATTCATATCGAATGCAAAGCCGTTGATCTGGAGCAGGTTTTGGATTTCGATGGCCACCGCAGGATAGGCGCGTTCAAGGTTTGAACAAGCACATATCACCGCATCCACATCCGCCGCTGTCTTGCCCGCCTGTGCGAGTGCTTTTTGCGCAGCATCCAGTGCCATTTCAGCCATTAAACTGGGTTCATCATCAGATCGCTGTCGTAGCAAAGGATGCATGACCTTGGGATCAAGGATACCCGTTTTGTCGATGACATAACGCTGGTTGATGCCCGAGGCTTTGAAGATGAATTCCTCGGATGAGTATTCCTTGGCCATTACCTTACCCGCAGCGATGGCCGTCGCGTTATCCACATTAAAGAGGTCCACATAGGCGTTGAAAGCAGTGACCAATTCAGCGTTGCTGATGACTTGGCCCGGGGTGAAAACGCCAGTGCCTGTGATCGCGGGTGTGTGCATTTTAATCTCCGTTGATGTTCTATCAGAGTGCGGGAACTGCCGACCAGGAGCAAGGGTTTGCGGCGTACTACCTGTCTGTCAGGATAAAATTATCGACTGCGGAATTTGTATCTAGAACTGAGATTTGCGATTTACCGTTGATTATGTTAAGTTGACGCTAGGTCAATTGATAATTTTTTCATTGTTTTCAGTTCCTAAACCACCTGCATTGTGAGGCTTTATGATTGCTAAATCGGATATCTATGACATTCATGCGCGCCGTATGGACGACATGGACGCAACAATTTCCAACGGTATGCAGCTCTACAGTTTCGAATGGAAATTAGGGTTGTCCTTATTGTTACTGACCAGTCTCATCGGGAACCTGCTGATCCTCTATTTTGCTGCAACGGGAATGGACCGCTTCCTTTGTGTCGTTGGTGCTGTGATTTTGAACGTACTGGCCGCTATTGCGCTGTTAGCATTGCGTGCAATGGTGCGAGGCTGGGTTGACCAACTATTAACTCAGGTCGACGCAACTACGTCCGAAGCATTTGACGAGTTGGAAGCTAAGCTCGCGGAACTTTAGGGAAATTGATATGCCTTTGACACCCAAAGAAAAAGAGAAGCTTCGCTATGACAAAGCCAAGCGGAAGATTGCAAATGAATTCAGCGTCACTTGGCGAAAAATCTCGCTTAATGAGGGGATATCTGGTGGAGTTCTGGCGCTTTTGGAGGGTCTAATCGCGGTGATTCTGGCGCTGTTGCTTTTGCCAGAGCCAGCTATTTCCAAGGCGGCTGCGGCATTGATCGCCGCTGGTGCTGGGCTTTTGGGCGCGGCGGCTGCTCTCATAATACTGGCTACATCGAAAGATGATTTTTTATCTTCGGTGACAAAGCGGAACGGTGATGAAACCAGCGCGGACATCCGTCATGAGGCAATCTTGAGACGCCTCAGCAATATTGGAGGCGCAGCAGCAGAGGAGGGGGCGGGTTAGATCAACCCTGCAACGCCTTCACCCCAATCTCATCCTCGGCTTGCGCCTTGATCGCTAACGCCGCCGCATAGCTCCCCGCAGCCGTCGTAAAATACGGAATCTTATCGTACAACGCGATGCTGCGGATCGATTTGGAATCCTCGACCGCCTGAGACCCTTCGGTGGTATTCATCACCAGATGGATCGCCTCGTCCTTCATCATGTCCGTCACGTCTGGGCGGCCTTCGTAGACTTTGTTGACGATGCCGCAGGTGTGGCCATGTTCGTTCAGCCACGCCGCCGTGCCGCGGGTGGCGACGAGGGAAAAGCCTTGGGCCAGCAGGATTTCTGCGGCTGAGAGCATGTCGGCAGTTTTATCCATGTCCTTGATCGACATGAATGCACAACCGTTGCGTGGCAACGGGTTGCCTGCGCCGATCTGTGCTTTCAAAAATGCGCGGGGGAAGTCGCGGTCCCAGCCCATGACTTCACCGGTTGAGCGCATTTCAGGACCAAGCAGAGTGTCAACGCCGGGGAAACGGGCAAAGGGCAGCACGGCCTCTTTCACCGAAAACCACGGCATGTTTGGGTTTGCCAAAGTCATCGGATCACCCAAAGGTAGGACGTCGGAATAAGCCGCCTGCGCCTCATAAGGGGCGCGCAACGGGAAGTTGCTAAGTGGTTCGCCGGCCATGATGCGCGCGGCGATTGAGGCGATGGCGCTGTCCGTGGCTTTGGCGACGAACGGCACGGTGCGCGAGGCGCGTGGGTTGACCTCAATCAGGTAGATATCACCGTCTTTGACTGCGAATTGGATGTTCATCAGGCCTACGACGTTCAGGGCCAGCGCCAAAGCGCGGGTTTGTTTTTCGACCTCAGTAATGACTTCAGGTGCCAATGAATAGGGCGGCAAGGAACAGGCGCTGTCGCCAGAATGAACGCCTGCTTCTTCAATGTGCTGCATGATGCCAGCGACGTGAACATCTTTGCCATCACACAGCGCGTCAACGTCCAGTTCCACAGCGCCAGACAGATAGCTGTCTAGCAATACAGGGCTGTCGCCTGAAACAACCACAGCAGTGGTGATGTAGCGCTCCAATGATGCCTGATCCCGGACGATTTCCATGGCACGGCCACCAAGGACGTAAGAGGGGCGGATCACCAGCGGGAAGCCGATTTCGACGGCGATTTCGAGGGCTTCGGCGTCTGAGTGCGCGATCCCGTTGTGCGGTTGCTTCAGGCCAAGATCCTGCACCAGTTGGGCAAAGCGTTCACGGTCTTCTGCCAAGTCAATTGCATCTGGCGTGGTGCCAAGGATTGGGATGCCCGCCTCTTGCAATGCATTGGCGAGTTTCAGTGGAGTCTGCCCACCGAATTGCACAATCACGCCGTGCAAGGTGCCATTTTCCTGCTCAACCCGCATGATTTCCATGACGTTTTCGAAGGTCAGCGGTTCAAAATACAAACGATCTGAGGTATCGTAATCGGTCGACACGGTTTCGGGGTTACAGTTGACCATGATCGTTTCATAGCCAGCATCCGTCAGCGCATAACAGGCATGACAACAGCAGTAATCGAACTCAATGCCTTGGCCGATGCGGTTTGGCCCACCACCTAAAATCACAACTTTTTTGCGATCCGACGGCCGCGCTTCACATTCTACGTCGCCCATCATTGGTGTCTCGTAGGTGGAATACATGTAAGGTGTTTGCGCCTCAAATTCGGCAGCACAGGTATCGATGCGTTTGAATACAGCTTTTACGTCAAGGTTCAGGCGCGCATCGCGGACTGTGGTTTCTGGTTGCTGGGACAATGTCGCAAGACGGGCATCGGTAAAGCCCATCATTTTGAGGTGGCGCATGCCCGCTTCATCTGTGGGCAGACCATTGGCAATCACTTCGGCCTCAGCGTCCACAATCTCGCGGATGCGGGCAAGGAACCAAGGGTCAAACATCGTGACGCCGTGAATGTCATCGTCCGACATGCCGTGACGCATGGCTTGGGCGATGGTGCGCATCCGGTCAGGTGTTTGCTGGCTGATCGCTTTGACCAAGGCGGCCGTTTCAGGCGCGCCGGGGATATCGATATCATCAAAACCAGTCAGGTCGGATTCCATCGACGCCAGCGCTTTTTGCAGGCTCTCGTGGATAGTACGGCCAATCGCCATCGCCTCGCCAACCGATTTCATTGCAGTTGTCAGGTAAGGTTCAGAGCCGGGGAATTTTTCGAACGCAAACTTTGGGATTTTGGTGACGACATAGTCGATGGTTGGTTCAAACGACGCAGGTGTGACACCGGTGATGTCGTTGTCGAGTTCATCTAGCGTAAAGCCAACAGCAAGTTTCGCGGCAATCTTTGCGATAGGGAAACCTGTGGCTTTGGATGCCAAGGCAGATGAACGCGACACACGTGGGTTCATTTCGATCACAACCATACGGCCATCTGCGGGATTCACAGCCCATTGTACGTTTGAACCCCCCGTTTCCACGCCAATTTCGCGCAGGACCGCGATGGAGTGGTTGCGCATGATTTGATATTCTTTGTCGGTCAGCGTGAGGGCTGGGGCGACAGTGATGGAATCACCTGTGTGAACGCCCATTGGGTCGACGTTTTCGATGGCACAGACGATGATGGCGTTGTCTGCCGTGTCGCGCACGACCTCCATCTCAAACTCTTTCCAGCCGAGCAAGGACTCGTCGATCAAGATTTGTCCAACAGGTGAGGCATCCATGCCCGAGCGGCAGAAAAATTCGTAATCTTCGCGGTTGTAAGCGACGCCGCCACCTGTACCGCCCATGGTGAAGGCGGGGCGGATGATGGCAGGCAGGCCAACATAGTCGAGCGCGTCCACGGCCAAAGCGACACCTGCGGCAAGGTCTTTTTTACCCGCATCATTCTTGGGGGCTGTGACGATTGTAGCCTTGGGGTTTTCAATGCCAAGGCGGTCCATTGCATCGCGAAACAGCTTGCGATCTTCTGCCATTTCAATGGCTTCGCGCTTAGCGCCAATCATTTCGACGTTGAATTTTTCCAGTACGCCCATTTCTTCAAGGGCGAGTGACGTGTTCAAACCTGTCTGACCACCCATTGTGGGCAGCAGCGCATCGGGGCGTTCTTTTTCGATGATCTTGGCGACGATTTCGGGCGTGATGGGTTCAATATAGGTCGCATCAGCAAGGCCTGGATCAGTCATGATCGTGGCCGGGTTTGAGTTGACGAGGATGACCCGATAGCCTTCCTCTTTCAACGCCTTGCAGGCCTGTGCGCCGGAGTAATCAAACTCGCAGGCTTGCCCGATGACAATAGGTCCCGCGCCAATAATCATTATCGACTGGATGTCGGTTCTTTTTGGCATGGCGGCCCCCTAAATTTGCAAATTATCCTGCCTTATATGCAAGGCGGCATCGGGTGCAAGGGTGGATTGGGGCGCTGCCCCAAACCCCGGGAATACTTAAGGCCAAAAAGAGGGGTAAAGCGCGGTTATGTGTCGAGGAAAATTCGAGCCGTTGCTTCGAACTCGCGTGGTTTTTCTGCATGTAGCCAATGACCCGCACCGGGAAGTTTGGCAAAACGTGCTTTCGGGAACAACGATCTGATGTGAGGGCGATGTTCTGGCAGCACGTAGTCTGATGCTCCGCCAGATAGAAATAAGGTGGGGCCGTCGAATGGGCCGTTCACATCGTCAGGCCACCCGATGATTTTTGGCATTTCAGCCTCAAGCACGTCTAGGTTCAAGCGCCAACGCTTGTTGGGAATGTCCAAGGATTGGGTGAAGAAACTTTGCAATGCGCGGTCAACCCCAGCGTTTGCCAGTTGGTTTTCGGCGTCAGAGCGCCGGGTGAGGGTGGTCAGATTAACGGTCCGCATTGCGTCGATAAACATCTGTTGCGTATGGCCATAGGCCACAGGCGCAATATCCGCGACGATCAGGCGGCGCAGCAGCGATGGGTTTTGCAGGGCAAAGACCATCGCTGCTTTGCCCCCCATCGAATGGCCGCAAACATCGACTGGCGTATCTAGGTGTGTGATGACTTCGGCCAGATCACTAGCCAGATCAAGATAGCTGTGGGTGTCGTTGCGTGGGCTTTGACCATGGTTGCGCATGTCAAGCGTGATGACGCGGCGCGTGTCAGAAAGGCGTTTGGCGATGACACCCCAGTTTCGGCCAGATCCGTAAAGCCCATGCACGATAATCAGCGCAGGATTGGTATCGGTGGGCGTATGATCGCCAAATTCTGAAAAGCTAAGCATGCGGAAAGAAGTAGTGCCATTGCAGCGGATGCGCCAGTGCGATTAGGGTGCACAGTATGTTAGATCACAAGGACATCGCGGCTAAGTCGCTGGCCATTCGGCAGCAATTAGAAGCCAAATTGGGTGTAAAAAGCCGCGACCTGTCGCAGGCGTTGCGCCGTGCCGGGCGGCGGTTGCCGCGCCGGGTGCGGGCCTATGGCACCGTGCTGGCGGATGCAGAAAAGCTGGCGGGCAATCCTAAATTGGCGCGCCAGATTGATGGCGGTGCGGTTGGTGATGCGTATGTTCATCTAACGACACATCTGCGCACCATTGATGTGGCGGACGCGCGCAAAGGCCGTATCCTTGGCATCATCGGTTTGATTGCGTTTAACTTACTGCTGGTCATCGTGGCGTTTATCATTTGGCTATGGTGGCGGGGCTATGTCTAAGGAACGCAAAACATGACAGTTATTCGTATCGTGGCGAACCTTGCCACAGGTGATGTGCAGGGCGTGGCCGCGTTTTATAGTGACCTGTTTAATCTGAACGTGCTGATGGATCAGGGCTGGATTATGACCTTGGGCAGTCATGAATTAGGGCCCGTGCAGTTGAGCATTGCGTCGTCCGGTGGTGCAGGGGCCGTGGTGCCTGACCTGTCTGTGCAAGTTGATGATGTGGACGCTGTCTATGCCCGCGCGCTCAAACTGGGATATGAAGTCAGCTATCCGTTGACGGACGAGTCATGGGGCGTGCGAAGGTTTTTTGTGAATGATCCGATGGGGCGTGCGATTAATGTCATGTCGCATATCTAAGTTGTCAGTTTTGGATTGCGCCGTTAGACCGTGAACGTGGTTCATAGGGTGGGGTGGCAATGGCAGGCAAAGTAGAAGCACGCAAAGCGCTGTTGCGTGAAGCGTTGATTGATGCGGCTGAAGCGCAAATCAAAGCGGGTGGGTTATCGACCCTCAAGGCGCGCACCCTAGCACAGCAGGCAGGGTGTTCTGTTGGTGCTATTTATAACATCTTTGATGATCTTGATGCACTGGTAATGGCCGTGAATGCCCGAACGTTCCGTCACTTAGGCGGATTTGTGTCAGCACAAGTCGAAGACGCGGCAGAGCAATCCCCAAACGAACGGCTTGTGATCATGTCGCATGCTTATTTGAGGTTCGCAGCAGAGCATACGTTCCTGTGGCGGGCGTTGTTTGATCTGGAGATGTCAATCGATGGGACAGTACCGGATTGGTATTTACTGGAATTGCGCGCTGTCTTTGGATTGATCGCACAGCCCTTAGCGCAGTTGTTTCCCGATATGAAGCGGGACGAATTAGACTTGATGGTGCGGGCGTTGTTCTCATCTGTGCATGGCATTGTTTTGCTGGGCTTGGAACGTCGCATATCCGCAGTGCCGCAGGATCAGATTGAAATTATGCTGGCTCAAGTCTTGCGTGAAATAGGAAACAATAAAATTTGAACGGCGTTCAAATAATACTTGAACATCGTTCAGTAATCGCTATATCTCATTTTATGAACGATGTTCATGAAATAGGAGAGCGATATGATTGCGACGATGAGAACACTATTTACCGGGGCATCTGCCCGCGCCGAAGAACAGTTACGGGATCACTATTCGATTGAATTGATCGATCAGAAAATCCGCGAGGCGGACGCGAACTTAAAGGCTGCAAAGTTGGGGTTGGCCAGTTTGATCCAACGTGAACGCAGCGAGGCCCGTCAGGTCGATTCAATCACCGCCCGCATTACTGAACTAAGTGTCCGCGCCAAGGCTGCGATGGCAGGGGGGCGCGAAGATATGGCGGCGCAGGCGGCGCAGGCCATTGCCGACATGGAAAACGAACTGGCCCGGCGTCGTGATACATTGGCGCGCCTTGAAGGGCGGATCATGCAGCTGCGCCAATCTGTTGAAACGGCCAACCGCCGGATTATTGATCTAAAGCAAGGTGCTGTATCAGCCCGCGCGGTGCGCCATGAACAAGGCATCCAAAAACGACTGCGCCGTCATCTGGGAGGCGACAGTGCGATGGACGAGGCTGATATGCTGATTGGGCGGGTGTTGGGGCAAGATGATCCATTTGAGCAAGGCGAAATCCTATCTCAGATCGATCGTGAATTGGATCACCGGGATATTGGGGATCGCATGTCGGATGCTGGCTTTGGGGCCAAAGGGCGCAGCACGGCGGCTGACGTTTTGGAACGCCTAAAAGAGAAATAACAACGGGATCATCCTGCTGACCAAAATAACCTGCCCCTAGATTGGGCGTACAACGCGAAAATATTGGAGAGACTGAAATGACATATGAACGTAATGATAACGCGATGATTTTGATGCTGAACTTTGTTGGCGTGGGTGTCGCCTATGGGTTGCTGGCCATCTCACTTTGGATGAGTACCGAAGTGCCGCTGGCAACCAAAGGGTACTGGGGCATGGGGATCATGCTGTTGACGTTAAGCTTGATCAACGTGGTCAAATACCGTTTTGACAGCCGTTCAACTGAAGATCGTATTCGCAAGATCGAAGAGGCCAAGAATGAAAAGATACTTGAAGAATTTGTGAGCGATGAAAAGCGTTAAGTAGACGAAAAGCACTAAGCATAGAAGCGGTCCCCAGAATATGGGGGCCGCTTTGCTTTTTCAGATGTGGATAACCTAAGTATCGTAAAGACAGCTGAGTAAAGGTGGGCATGTGTTGGTTGCAAGATAGATGTATTGCCTAATCGCCTTCACGCCATTGCGATGATCCAAGCGTTAACCGGATTTTGAATTGTGTGAATGGCCGCATCCTAAAAATCAACAGTGCCGTGGCGGATTTTGTCCCTGTTAAGGGCGATACCGCGAGCCCGTACAAGCGTCGCTGTATCGCCGCATGTTGGAGTTAATCTGCGTATTCTGTGTCGCTGACCTGTTCCATCCAATCAACGGCTTTGCCGTCTAACTCTTCTTGCAGCGCGATATGGGTCATTGCGCAATCTGGTGCCGCCCCGTGCCAGTGCTTTTCATCCGTCGCAAACCACACAACATCGCCCGGGCGGATGGTTTGGATCGCTTCACCCTGTTTTTGAGCGCGACCAATACCAGCCGTCACAATCAGCGTTTGACCCAAAGGATGTGTATGCCATGCCGTGCGTGCGCCCGGTTCAAACGTCACCGAAGCGCCCCGTAGGCGGGCAGGATCGGGGGTTGCGATCAGTGGATCCATGCGGACATTGCCGGTAAAATACTCAGCGGGACCTGTTTCAGAAGGGCGGGAACCGGCGGGATGAATTTTCATTTATTTTGCTTTCTCTGACGGCAAAAAGTGTCGCTTATCTTCTGCGAAACTCTGCACCCCATGCGCCCAAGGCGTCAATGACTGCGTGCAAACTGCGGCCTTTTTCTGTCAAACTATAATCCACACGCGGTGGCACAACGGCAAAGACTTTGCGATGCACAATGCCGTCCGCTTCAAGTTCGCGAAGCTGTTTGGTCAGGCTGCGTTGCGTGACATTGCCAACCCGGCGCGCCAATTCGTTAAATCGCAGCGTGCCCGCCATCAAGTGAAAGATAATGAGACCTTTCCACTTGCCCGCAATCTGTTCGAGCGCGGCCTCAACGGGGCACCCTTCGCTACATTCATAGCTGTCGAACCTTTTGGCAGAGATCAGTTTTACAGTATCCATTATGTACCTATATGCATTTTATGTGCGTACTTGTCTATTTGTTCTTAGGGTCGCATATGCCTGCTAAGATCAAATTTGTCAAAAGGAGACGACATCATGACCCTCACCATTCTTGCTCAGATCACCGCAACTCCCGGGAAAGAGGATCTTGTACGTGCTGAACTGGAAAAACTGGTTGCGCCCACCCGTGCTGAGGCTGGTTGCATTCAATATGATCTGCATGTGGACAATGACGCGCCGGGGTTCTTTGTCTTTTACGAAAACTGGGAAACCCGCGCGCTTTGGCAGGCGCACATGAATGCACCGCATTTGGCGGCTTACGGTCAGGCTACAGAAGGTGCTGTTGCGCAGTTTGCACTGAATGGAATGACAAAAACTGTTTAAACCCAAGGAATGAGACTATGAAAGCTGTTGGATATAACGCACCCGGCGCGATTGAGCGTGCGGATGCATTGATCGACGTTGAATTGCTGCGACCAAGTGCAAAAGGGCACGATCTGTTGGTTCAGGTACAGGCTGTTTCCGTAAATCCGGTTGATACAAAAATCCGCCAAAATCGCCCGACAGAGGGTGACGTTGCTGCGATCCTTGGCTGGGATGGCGTTGGTGAAGTGATTGAAGTTGGTGCCGATGTTTCGCTGTTTAATGTTGGTGATTTGGTTTGGTACGCTGGTGCGATAAATCGTTCGGGCACCAATGCGGAATTTCACCTTGTTGATGAACGCATTGTAGGCAAAGCACCGACATCCGTTACGGTGGCAGAGGCCGCTGCATTGCCGCTCACCACATTGACGGCTTATGAAATGCTATTTGACCGTTTGCGCGTGACTGACCCTGTTCCCGGTGCCGCCCAGGCTGTCGTGATCATCGGCGGGTCAGGTGGCGTTGGCTCCATCGCCATTCAACTGCTGCGCGCGCTGACGGATATGACCGTGATTGCAACAGCCTCGCGGCTTGAAACCAAAGAATGGGTGCGTGAGTTAGGGGCACATCACGTGATTGATCACAGCCAACCCTTGGCGGCACAGGTCGCGGCGCTGGGCATTGGCCAGCCGGGGTATGTGTTTTCGACAAACCAGACCGGCACCTACATCGAACAGATTGGTGAACTGATCGCACCGCAAGGACGCTTTGGATTGATTGATGATCCTGAAAACCTGAATATCATGCCGTTCAAGGGCAAAAGCATTTCGACCCATTGGGAATTGATGTACACAAGGTCGCTGTTTGAGACGCCGGACATGACACGCCAGCACGATATTCTGAATGAAGTTTCGGGGTTGTTGGATGCGGGCAAGATTAGATCAACTGCGACCGAAACACTGGGCAAGATCAATGCGGCCAACTTGATAAAGGCGCATAAGATTTTGGAAAGCAACACAGCGCGTGGAAAGCTGGTGCTGGAAGGCTTTTGATCCGCCCTTGATTGATGAAACGAAAATGGCCCCGCGCATCACTGCCGGGGCCATTTGAATTGTGAATATAAGAACAGATATTTAGAGGTTTGGATACATCGGAAAGCGCTTGGTCATGGCTTCGACTTCAGCTTTTACTTTGTTCTCAACCGCTTGGTTGTTTTCTGGGCCATTTGCGGCAATGCCATCGACAATTTCGATAATCCAGTCCGCAATCTGGCGGAACTCAGCTTCGCCAAATCCACGTGTGGTGCCCGCAGGCGATCCAAGGCGGATGCCAGACGTTACAGTTGGCTTTTCTGGGTCAAATGGCACACCGTTTTTGTTGCAGGTGATATGGGCGCGGCCCAGCGCCTTGTCTACGACATTGCCTGTGACACCTTTTGGGCGCAGATCGACCAAGACCACATGGGTGTCGGTGCCGTGTGTGACCGTATCAAGACCACCTTTGATCAACTGATCAGACAGTGCTTGAGCGTTGGCGATCACTTGTTTGATGTAGGTTTTAAACTCTGGGCGCAGCGCCTCACCAAATGCCACGGCCTTACCTGCGATGACATGCATCAACGGGCCACCTTGGATTCCGGGAAAGATGGCAGAGTTAAATTTCTTTGCCAAAGCTTCGTCATTCGTCAGGATCATGCCACCACGCGGACCGCGCAGGGTTTTGTGTGTGGTGGTTGTCGCAACATGCGCGTGCGGGAACGGCGACGGATGTTCGCCAGCAGCCACGAGACCAGCAAAGTGTGCCATGTCCACATGCAGATAGGCACCAACCATATCGGCAATTTCACGCATACGTTTAAAATCAATCTGGCGCGGAATGGCAGAACCACCAGCGATGATCATCTTGGGGTTATGTTCTTTGGCCAATGCCTCAACCTGATCATAATCAAGCAGGTTATCTTCGCGACGCACACCGTATTGAATGGCGTTGAACCATTTGCCAGATTGGTTGGGCGCGGCACCGTGGGTCAGGTGGCCACCTGCATCCAAAGACATGCCAAGGATCGTATCGCCGGGCTGAAGAAGGGCTTGAAATACACCTTGGTTGGCTTGTGAGCCGGAGTTCGGTTGTACGTTGGCGAACCCACAATCAAACAACTTACAAGCGCGATCAATCGCCAGGTTTTCGGTAACATCTACGTGCTGACAGCCACCATAGTAGCGACGCCCTGGATAGCCTTCGGCGTATTTGTTGGTCAACACGGAACCCTGCGCCTCAAGAACGGCGGCGGAAACGATGTTTTCGGAGGCGATCAGCTCAATCTCATCGCGCTGGCGGCCCAGCTCATTTGTGATTGTTGCCAAAACGTCGGGGTCGGATGTTGCAAGCGTGTCTGTGAAAAAGCCGGACATGTTGATATTCCCTTTGGGCTGTCTTGAGTCTCGTGTTTCGTATCGGAAACTACTGAAGCCGGGAAGTCTGAATTCCGACGTGTCGCATCTAATGTGCGGCAATGCTGGTAGCGCGAGGAATAATGTGATTGTTTCGGGCATAAATGCGTCCCATCGGAAACTTTGCCTCATGACCTATAGTATTGCCTTTGCCGCCAGCCGTGCGCCCGTTGCCCAAACGGCGCGCGCTGCGTTGATCGGGCGCTATGGCGATGTCCCGCTAGAAGAAGCGCAAGTGGTCGTCGCGTTAGGGGGGGATGGTTTTATGCTGCACACGTTGCACGATACGCAGCATTTGTCGGTGCCTGTTTACGGGATGAACCGGGGCACTATTGGGTTCTTAATGAACGTCTATGGCGAATCTGATTTACAGGAGCGTCTGGCATCAGCCGAAGAGGCCGTGATTAACCCATTGGTGATGGAAGCCATACATGCAGACGGTACGACCTCCAAGGCATTGGCGATTAACGAGGTTTCTTTACTTCGGGCCGGACCACAGGCGGCAAAGCTACAAATTACTGTGGACGGGCGTTTGCGCATGCAAGAACTGGTCTGTGATGGGGCTTTGGTGGCGACGCCTGCGGGATCAACCGCCTATAACTATTCTGCACATGGCCCAATTTTGCCAATTGGGGCGGATGTTTTGGCGCTTACCGCAATGGCCGCGTTTCGCCCTCGGCGGTGGCGCGGAGCTTTGTTGCCAAAAGTTGCGCAGGTACGTTTTGATGTGCTTGAGGCTGAAAAACGCCCAGTCATGGCAGATGCGGATGGCATCTCGCACCGGGATGTTGTGCGCGTAGACATCAGATCGGAACCAAGTGTGGAGCACCGGATCTTATTTGATCCGGGGCATGGTTTAGAAGAACGCCTGATCAGCGAGCAATTCAACTGACGCACCCGATGATAAGTGCGCCATTCTTTGAAGTTTAGCTTTTTGCATACCCGATGGTTTGCAAGGCAGCTTTGATCTCATCCAAGATAGCAGGGTCATCAATGGTTGCGGGCATTTTGAACTCTGCACTGTCCGCAATCTTAACCATCGTTGCACGTAGGATTTTGCCGGAACGGGTTTTTGGCAAACGGTCCACGACCAACGTCAGTTTGAACGCGGCCACTGGGCCAATCTGGTCTCGGATACGTTTCACACATTCAGCGGTGATTTCACTGTGTGGACGGTTCACGCCTTTTGACAAGCACACAAAACCAACAGGGGATTGCCCCTTGAGGGCATCACTGACCCCGACCACGGCACATTCCGCCACATCTGGATGACCGGCAAGAACTTCTTCCATTGCACCTGTCGACAGGCGGTGACCTGCGACGTTGATCACATCATCGGTGCGCGCCATGATATATAGGTATCCGTCGGCGTCCATCATGCCTGCATCGCCGGTTTCGTAATACCCGGGGAAGGCGGTGAGATAGGATTTCTTGAACCTATCCTCTGCGTTCCAAAGCGTCGGTAATGTGCCGGGTGGCAGGGGCAATTTGATCGCAATCGCACCCAATTCACCAGGCTTTTGTGGGTGGCCCGCTTCGTCCAAAATGTGCACATCGTAACCGGGCATTGGAACAGTTGGTGATCCGATTTTTACGGGCAGGGCCTCTAGGCCTGCGGGGTTGCCCGCAATGGTATAGCCCGTTTCCGTCTGCCACCAATGGTCATAGACGGGTTTGCCAAGCTTTTCCTGAGCCCATTCGATGGTGTCAGGGTCCGCGCGTTCACCAGCAAGGTACAAGGCCCGCAAACACGATAGGTCGTACTTTTTGATGAACTCGCCTTTGGGGTCTTCACGTTTGACGGCGCGAATGGCGGTGGGTGCTGTAAAGAAGCTGCGCACGTTATGTTCTTCAATCACACGCCAGAATGTACCTGCATCTGGCGTGCCAACGGGCTTGCCTTCGAACACTACAGTCGTGTTGCCGTGGATCAAAGGACCATAGCATATATAGCTGTGACCAACGACCCAACCGACATCTGATGCGGCCCAGAACACATCGCCGGGATCGACATCATAGATGTTTTTCATCGTCCAGTTCAATGCAATCAAATGGCCCGCCGTGTGACGCACAACGCCTTTAGGCGCGCCTGTTGTGCCAGATGTATACAGAATGTAGGCCGGATGGTTGCCTTCGACCGGAACACAAGCGGCAGGGGTGACGCCCTCTTGGGCTGCGTGCCAATCCACATCACGATCTGCAATCAAATCACATGGATGCTGTTCACGTTGCAAAATGATACAGGCCTCTACCTTGTGATCAGCCATCTCGATCGCGCCATCAAGCAGAGGTTTGTATTCAACCACGCGACCGGGTTCCAAGCCACAAGAGGCCGCGATGATCGCCTTGGGTGTGCAATCGTCGATGCGCACGGCCAATTCATTTGCAGCAAAACCACCAAACACCACGGAATGAACCGCACCAATGCGTGCACAGGCCAACATCGCCTCAAGTGCTTCGGGGACCATTGGCATATAGATGATGACACGATCACCTTTGGTAACACCTTGAGACACCAATGCGCCCGCGAGGGAGGCGACTCGGGTCTGCAATTCAGCATAGGTGATCTTGGTCTGCGTTCCGGTGATCGGGCTGTCATGAATGATTGCAACTTGATCTGCGCGGCCATTTTCTACGTGGCGGTCCACAGCATTGTAGCAGCCGTTTACCTTTGCATCTGCGTACCATTCAAATAGGTCACCCCCTAAATCAAACAGCGCCTTTGACGGGGCCTGATCCCAATCAATCGCCTTTGCTTGATCCATCCAATAGGCTTCGGGGTTATCTTGCCATTTTTGATAGGTGTCACGATAGCTCATAGTCAGTCCTCCACTCTTGCACATGTGTTAAGTAGCGTTTGCTATCTGGGCAAGCCCTGCACGTGGCCTAGAACCGCATCAGGAAAGAAAGTTTACAGCCGTTTACACGTAATTGTGCATAAATTAACTGTGTTAAGGGCGCTAAATTCTATGTTCGTGCCCGCATAAGGTGATATGAAAAACCCAAGTGACCAGTTTATCCCTTAATGGAGCCCGAGTCGTATGCGCACCGGTGTTTTTGTTGCTCTAACCCTTTCAACTGCTGTGGCTTGGGCAATGCCTGCCAGCGCAGAGCAAAATTCGTTGAGTTTTTCCTTGCGTGGCGGCGTTGGAACCGCGCCTGACTATCCGGGTGCCAGCAGCTATGGCCCGCAACCTGATCTGGGTTTCTCTTTTGGGGGATTGAAAGTCGGCAACGTGAGCATCGGCAAAGGCGTTGGCGCACTTCCTGCCAATGGCCTGTCGTTTCGGGGTGCATTTCGCGTTATTGGATCGCGCAGAGCATCTGACAATGCTGAACTTGCGGGCCTGAGAGATATTGATACTGCAGTTGAATTGGGTTTTGGTCTGATTTACCGCGAAGATGATTGGCAGATCTTTGGTGATGTGCGTCACGGATTTGGTGGGCATCACGGTGTGACAGGGACAGTTGGGTTTGACACGATTTTCCGGCCCAATGATCGTTTGACCATTACGATGGGGCCGCGGATTAACTTTGGCGACTCTGATTATGCGTCAACCTATTTTGGTGTGACTGCCGCTGAAGCCGCTGCATCCAGCTATTCCGCATACGCACCAGATGGTGGCGTGTTGGGGGGTGGTGTTGCGCTAGAGGCGACATATCGCCTTGATGATAAATGGGCTGTTGAGGGTTTGTTGAGCTATGAAAAGCTGCTGAATGATGCACGCCTAAGCCCCATTACGCAGGCTGGATCAGATGATCAGTGGACGTTACGGATCGGTTTGAGTCGGTCGTTCAACCTTCAGTTCTGATGGATGTTAAAAGCAACATCCCCAAGTAAACTAGGGGATGCTGTCTTGCCACATGCGTTTTTGCGGATGTGAATATGCACGCATGGACGTAGGTTTTGAAATATAGTTTAGCACTAAACTATATTTCTTGCCGTCTAAAACTCTCACATAAATGATCAAAACCTGTGGCAAGGGGAAGTTCGGCTGCGTTTTGCCGCTCGTATCTTTGGGCATAGTTTTTTATAGATAAGGAACAAGGGGAAAACATGACATCCAATTTGCGACTTGCTGCGGTTAATGTACGGGAAAATGCCCATGCGCCTTATTCCAAATTTAAGGTAGGGGCGGCAATCCGTGCGGCGTCAGGTACATTTTTTGTGGGATGTAATGTTGAAAACGTCGCCTACCCCGAAGGCACGTGTGCAGAGGCTGGTGCGATTGCTGCAATGGTGGCGGCGGGCGAAACACAATTGAGCGAAGTTTATGTTGTGGCGGGCAGTGATATGCCTGTGACACCCTGTGGGGGATGCCGTCAAAAGCTTGCTGAATTTGGGGCCGGCGATGTGGTCGTGACCATGGCGACAATTGGCGGTGTCGAACAGCAAACGACGCTTGCTGAATTATTGCCGGGGGCCTTTGGGGCCGCCCATATGAAGGGGTAGCGCGATGAATACCGCCGTTAACGCCCGCACAATTCTATCCAAGTTGCGCCACCGTCAAACTCCCAATAGGGATGAACTGGCGTGGATGGCGCAAGCACTGGCTGATGGCACAATCAGCGATGCACAAGCGGGTGCTTTTGCCATGGGTGTTTGCCTGAATGGTCTTAGCGATATTGGCCGTGTTGCGCTGACGCTGGCCATG
>CALKXT010000034.1 GCA_938003685.1 uncultured Sulfitobacter sp.
TGACTCGTATCGCTGTGGCGGGTAAAGCCATATCAACTTGATTGTTAACGCTAACATTTTGGCCACGTGGCCCGTGAATCGAATAAGGACGCACCATATGAGACGCCTGCGCAATGTAAAGATCGTCGCAACACTGGGACCAGCCTCAGACAGCTATGAGATGATTGAGGCATTGCACAAAGCAGGTGCGGATGTGTTTCGGTTGAATATGAGCCACGGCAGTCACGATGAAATCCGTAAGAAACACGATATTATTCGCAAGGTTGAAGAAACAACCGGCAGTACCATTGGCATCTTGGCTGATTTGCAGGGACCAAAGCTGCGTGTTGGTGTGTTTGCTGGGGATAGTGAGCAGCTTGTTGTCGGCGCGCCGTTCCGGTTGGACCTAGACGAGGCTGAAGGCGATGCAGGCCGTGTCTGCCTACCGCATCCCGAGATTTTTGCGGCACTTGAACCGGGCGCATCGCTTTTGGTGAATGATGGTAAAATTAGGCTTAAGGTGATCGATTGCGGTACTGATTACGCAAACTGCGAAGTTGTCATCGGTGGGGTGATTTCCAACCGCAAGGGCGTGAACGTACCGGATGTGGAATTGCCGCTTGCCGCATTGTCGGACAAAGACCGTTCCGATTTGGCATTCGTATGTGAATTGGGCGTTGATTGGCTAGCGTTGTCCTTCGTGCAGCGCCCCGCGGATGTAGAAGAGGCGCGCGAACTGGTCAAAGGCCGCGCCGCGATTCTGTCTAAGATCGAAAAGCCGAACGCTGTTGATCGTTTCGAAGAAATTTTGGCTGTAAGTGACGGTATCATGGTCGCGCGCGGCGATCTGGGTGTTGAACTGCCCGTACAAAATGTGCCGCCTATTCAGAAACGACTGGTGCGTAAATGCCGTGCAGCCGCCAAACCTGTGATCGTTGCAACACAAATGCTGGAAAGCATGATCGAAAGCCCGATGCCTACCCGCGCCGAAGTCAGCGATGTGGCAACTGCGATCTATGAAGGTGCAGATGCTGTGATGCTAAGCGCGGAATCAGCGGCTGGTGATTTCCCGATTGAAGCTGTGACCACGATGGACAATGTCGCCACCGAGGTCGAACAAGATCCCACCTATACACAAATCATCGAAGCTAGTCGCAAGGCTGACCGCATGACCGTCGCCGATGGGATCGTCGCAGCAGCGCGTGAGATTGCCGAGACAACGAACATCAAGGCGATCTGTTGTTTTACACAAAGCGGGACAACAGCATTACTCACCGCGCGTGAACGGCCCCGCGTGCCCATTATCGCTTTGACGCCCGAGGTCGGAACTGCGCGCCGTCTGGCGTTAAGCTGGGGCACCAACTGCGTGATGACTGGCGAATTGGACCGTTTTAAAGCAGCGGTTGTAAGTGCCGCCAAGGCTGCACGCAGCGAAGGATTTGCGGGGGAGGATGATCTGATTGTGGTAACAGCAGGTGTTCCATTCAACACACCTGGTAGTACCAACATTCTGCGGGTCGCCCCCTGCGACGAACGTTTGATTTTCTCATCTGATCCAGAGTAGACTCTAACCTATTATTAGGTGAGGTGTTTTTATGGATCCGGATCTGGCGTTGGTGCTTGGTATCATTTTGGGTATTTTATCAGTACCATCGGTGCTTTCTGCACTGTCTGACAAACGCGCACCGCGCGCCTCTGCGGTGACGATATTGATCGCAGGTGGGCTGATATTGTTTGCCACCCAAAACAAACCGGGCGGTGTCGCGTTGGACGCGATACCGGATATCTTTGTGAACGTGATTGCGCGGTATATGCCGTAGGGTGGCGTTGACATCGGTGCTTTAAAAGACAACTGACGGGCCATAGCGGACAAGAGCATAGGTTCCAAACCTTGATTTTGGTTCAAAGCATGGCAGTCGAGTGAAAGAGCTAGATACAGTATCTTTAAGAATCGCCGCCTTTGGCTTTGCGTCAGGGACACTCGGAACAATCGTTCATGAGCAGATCAAGGGCGAGGTGTTCCTTGTGGAGTTTTGTGACGAAAGGGGGCGTACTCTCGCGTTAGAGGACATTCATAAGGATGAACTTCAACTGATTTGTGCTTATAAATGTTAATCTGGAATGTCAGAAACGTCGCAAGGCTGCGCTATTGACTGCTACCGCTTAACACCCCCTTGCCAACCAACCAATCCCCCCCTATAGCACGCACTTCTACCCGCGCGTCCGGCCTAAGTGGCATGCCGAGTCGCGTTTGACACTCAGACCATAGGAGACCGAAATGCCCAAGATGAAGACCAAGTCGAGCGCCAAAAAGCGCTTTAAGATATCTGCGACCGGAAAGGTCATCGGCGGCCAAGCTGGCAAACAGCACGGCATGATCAAGCGGACCAAAAAATTCATCCGTAACGCACGCGGCACGACAGCATTGTCTGCGCCAGATGCCAAGATCATCAAGGGCTTTATGCCCTACGACCGTTAAGGAGAGCCGAGATGTCACGTACAAAAGGTGGTACAGTTACCCACGCCCGTCACAAGAAGATCATCAAAGCCGCTAAGGGCTATTATGGTCGTCGTAAAAACGTCTTTAAGGTCGCCACGCAGGCGGTCGACAAGGCCAACCAATACGCCACACGTGACCGCAAGAATCGCAAGCGCAGCTTCCGCGCATTGTGGATCCAGCGGATCAACGCAGCGGTTCGTTCACACGACGAAGCATTGACATACAGCCGTTTCATCAACGGTCTGTCCCTTGCTGGTATCGAAGTGGACCGTAAGGTTCTGGCCGATTTGGCTGTACATGAGCCAGAAGCGTTTGGCTTGATCGTTAAGCAAGCACAGGATGCCTTGGCAGCCTAAACGAAGTCACGCGATGTGAATTTAATGGCCGTCTCGTTTTGGGGCGGCCATTTTCATGCGTAGGTTGCGTTGACTGGTGCAATTTATCAGCCAACAGGGCTTCACGTCGCTTTGTTCTTGAACTTGGATGCGACTCTAAGCGATACATACTACATCTAGCATTCCATCTTGAGTGACACACATGAATTTGACGCGCCTTGTCTATTACAGCCAGCGAAACCCTTCGGAAAGCCTTGAGGTCGAGGACCTGATTGGAACCTGCCAGCGAAACAACGCGCGCTTGAATGTGAGCGGGCTGCTGCATTACAACGGCGATCACTTTTTACAGGTGATTGAAGGTGGCCGAGTTGAGGTTTCAGCATTGTACCACCGGATTGCGCGCGACACGCGGCACAGCAATATCATTCTACTGTCTTGCCAAGATGTGCGCGAACGGATGTTTCCATCATGGACCATGGGTTTGCATCAGGGAATGGATGATAGAACACGCCAAATTTACCTGCGTTATTTCTCATCTGATGAGGTCAATCCAGAGTCAGTCAACGTCGAAAGCCTGCTGGATGTTCTTCAGGATCTGGCGGTTGAGTTGAGCCCTAAAATCAGCATCAACGGCGTCTGATCAACTCCGGCGCTGCCTGCGCCGTTCTTTGGACAGTCGCGCATTTGCGATGCTGGCATCTGATTGGGCCGTGCTGACGCGACGGCGCATTTTCATAATTTCTGCTGACATCATTGAAATCTGCATATCATTGTTCTGTCGTGCCTGATGCCGCGCCAGCATGTACCCGAATGTACCCGCCGCCAGCATCGCAACAAGGATGATCAGAAACTGGATGATAAAAACCATGGTCATTACGCAGGGTCCTTTTTGCGAAGCACGCGAAATTCGACACGTCGGTTTATGGGATCATCTGACGTGCTTCCTTGGCTGAGCGGCGCGCGCGCGCCAAAACCCACGGCCTCAAGAGATGTAGCCTCGACTCCGTAAGCCAATAGGCGTTCAACAGTTTTGTCCGCACGCGCCCAGCTTAGCGTGATATTGTCCGCGTCATTGCCTGTGCTGTCTGAATGTCCCGAAACCATGACATATGCATCGCTGCATCCCGCGATTTTACGCCCGATGTCAGCAAGGGTTACATCGCTTTGATCTGTTATGAAGGTTGCACCCACGCCAAACTTCACAAACCGCGTTTCCAGATAGCTGCCCAATTGCGCCACACAATCTGGGGCTTCAGCTGAAACAGTAACTTCAGGATTGGCAATTTTGGTGGCAGTCGGAGTGATGGACGCTGCGGTTGTTCTGGCAAGGGTCGCGACGATGGCGGCTTCTTTACGCTCGACTTCGGCCTTTAGAATCGCGGCACTTACTGCCTTTTCCAGCGGCAACTCCGCTGGGGTTACAGATGCCACGACCACAGGCTTTGGTTGCTCATTTTGTGCAGTTATGCGCGGTTCGGCAGGGGAGGAATGTAGGCTGAGTGCGGCAATACCACCGACCAAAAGTAACCCTACGGCCCCGGCACCAATCAGAATGAGCGCACCACCGCGGCGATTTTGGGAGAGCCTATCAGCGTTCGCAAGTGAAAAGCCCGCTGCGCGTAGGCGCTGCATGTCAGACGTTTTAGATTTTTTTAAAATTTCCATCGTTTCAAACTCTCTTAACGATAAAACGTCACCGACGTGCTGCGGTCGTTTTGCTCTATATGAATTTTGATACCAAGAAGTGATGCTGTTTCACGCAACATGGCTTCGTTTTCGATTAGTGAAAGTTCGGTTTGTTCGTCATCAATGGCCAGCGTTAAACCAAGATCGCGCACGGTATGTTGCAAAACCGATTTGAGACGATGAGAATACATCACAGGCGACATGGCGGGCTCCAGATTTTACCCCTCAACAGAAGAGGCTAACTTGTTCATACTACTGTATATGGTGGCACGCAAACCATACCTACCCCATAGATGGCGTGTTTTTTGCAGTTCCCGCAAAGCGCGAATGAACATTAAGATTACCAATGGTCGTAACATGCATGTGATTTCTGCTAAGGCGTGAATATCCTGGACTTGCATCATCTTGTATTCACATTCGGTTGTGTTAGCACGTTCCATGCATAAAACGGGGGCACCGATGGACGATCTCAAGCAAA
>CALKXT010000035.1 GCA_938003685.1 uncultured Sulfitobacter sp.
TCATCACAACCTCAGCGCCAAACGCCTCGGCTGCGTCTTTGATACGATCATCATCCGTGGCAACCACAACCCGATCAATGCCTTGTACCTCAATCGCAGCACGCCAAGAGCGTTCAATCAAACTGCGCGATACGCCACTGGCCCCTTTAAGCTCGGCCAGTGGTTTGCCGGGATATCGTGTTGAGGCATAGCGGGCGGGGATAACGAGCAAAACAGACATCAGGCTTGCTTCAACTCAACGCCAGGCGCGTGGGCAATAAAAAACGGATTGGCAAAGTCGGCCTTGCCGTAGGTCAGAGGTGTAAGATCGTCAAACCGAACAACTGCACCCCCTGCACCATTCAAAACAGCATGACCAGCAGCGGTATCCCATTCCATCGTACGGCCCACACGCGGATACAAATCTGCTTCCCCTGTGGCCACCAAACAGAACTTTAGCGACGAACCAGCACTCTTCATATCCTTGACCTGATACTTGCCAATATAGTCATCTGTTGCCTGATCACGGTGCGATTTTGACGCAACAATCATTAATGCAGAATTATCTGCATCAGAGACTGATATTGCTTTAACAGAGCCTATTTTGTCTTTCTCAAACGCACCTGTTTCTTCAACCGACTGACCATCAGCTTGTGTAAAGAACATGCGCGATTTTGCGGGGGCATAGACGACCCCGCGCGTCGGGATACCGCCCTCGACCAGCGCAATATTTACAGTGAAATCACCCCGTCGATGAATGAACTCTTTGGTGCCGTCCAGTGGATCAACGATCAAAAACGTGTCGCCCTGCGCGGTGTGCGTTGCTGACTGCTCTTCTGTCACAAGCATCACGTCAGGAAATGCGGCGCGCAGGCCATCAGAAATAATCTTGTCCGCCGCTTCGTCCGCCGCTGTAACAGGGCTGTCGTCCGACTTAGATTTAACATCAAAATCGTCCTGACCATAGATTTCCATGATCTTGTCGCCCGCCTCCAATGATAGCTTGCGCATCACAGTCACTAATTTTTCATAATCCATATGGACCGGCCCCTTCGGCTTTCGTTGATTACTTAATTAATTCCCTTATGATGCGGGGCTAACGGAACAGCAAGAATTCCGTGCAAGACTACGGCAGACACGAAGGCAGCAACACATGTTTCAATCCACCCAAAAGCCTAAGGGCACCTTTGCCTCTTCTGTGGCGATGGCCGAATTGATTTATCATTCGATCGTGCGCAGTGTACGCAAACAGCACAACAATGCATTTGTCGCGATTGTCATGAACATGATGCAAGCTGTGATGTTCGTTCTGGCCTTCTATGTGATGTTCACAATTTTAGGCCTCAAAGGTGCGGCGATCAGGGGTGACTTTCTTCTCTACATCATGTCTGGCATCTTTCTGTACTTGACCCACACTAAGGCCGTTGGTGCAGTCGCCGGATCAGAAGGCCCTGCAAGCCCAATGATGCAACACGCACCTATGACCACAATCGTCGCCATCGCATCCGCCGCTCTAGGCGCACTTTATGTGCAAGTCTTGTCACTGGTAGTTATTCTATACGCTTACCATGTTGCTTTTGTTCCCCTGACGATTGAGCAACCAATCGAGGCTTTTGGCATGTTGCTTATCGCATGGTTTACCGGTTGCGCCTTGGGGATGCTGCTATTGGCCCTGAAGCCTTGGTTTCCGACATTCGTCAGCATCTTTTCTATGGTTTATCAGCGCGCGAACATGATCGCATCGGGGAAGATGTTTGTGGCCAATACACTTCCCAGTTTCATGCTCGCCATGTTTGACTGGAACCCGCTGTTTCACGCCATTGATCAGGCACGCGGCTATGCCTTCATCAACTACAATCCGCGTTACAGTTCTTGGGAATACCCGCTTTGGGTTGGTCTTATCTTGCTGATGATCGGATTGATGGGTGAATTCTACACACGCAAACATGCTTCACTCAGCTGGAATGCACGCCGTTGAAGTGGCATCTTTTGGCGTTAGTTTTACTATTCGCTTCACCAATCTTAGCAGACGATTTACCAGCCCTGTATGATGTCAGTAGTATCACGGAAAACAGAGCGTTAAACATTGAAGAAGGTGTGCTGAACATCTATGAAACTCCATCCCACGACGCTGTGATCATCGGCACAATCGCAGCAGGTGAGAAACGCATCGAGGTAATCCGAGCAACAGATGATCATCGCTGGGGTTGGTGAATACTGATCAGAGGTCCGGCTGGGTCCTAAGGCGTTTTCTATATTTGACGCCGCGCGCCATTCACCATCATATTGATATTTACACCTGCTTTGGGGGCGACCCGTCTTGGTTGCTCAAATTCGGAGTCGGTACCCATTTCGGGTTTCCAATTGGTATCAGCTACGAAAGTAAGGATCAGAAGGTAAGGTACTCACAAGATTACTTCATATACGGACTACAGAAGAATAGTCACCTTCTTGTCACTGCCAATGATAATCAACATTCTATCGTCCCTTCTTTGAGGCGTAAACGTACTGCCATCACACTTGTGAGCCGCCAGATTTGCGTCGATGAAATGTCTGAGCGTGAATTCGGGCTTTCGGTAGACTTTATGCGGTCAGAAGGTGATAGATCCTACAAAAAATCTGGCTGCTGCTCTCTCGCGACTACTCAACCACCCGCAATGTCAAATTGATCCGTCCACCGTCTTTCAGCAGTGTCGACGACCCCGCCCTAGTGCGATCAACGCCATGATAAGCCAATCGCGCATCGCCGCCCATCACAACAACATCACCTGATTGCAGCCATATCGACTCCGTTTTGCCACCACGGGTGACATTGCCCATACGAAACAACCCATCATCGCCCAATGAGATAGACACAACCGGCCACCGAAAATCAGCCTCGTCTTTATCTTGATGCAACCCCATACGCGCGTCCGCGTCATAATAGTTGATCAGACAGCATTCTGGTTTTCGATCCAATCCTGTCAAAGCGTCCCAAATTTGCATTGCCTCATCAGGTATTTCCGGCCAAGCCCTCCCATTCGGGTGTGCTGTTACGTATCGATACCCTGTCTGGTCTGAATACCAGCCGTATTTGCCAGCCGCCGACATCCTTACAGACATCTCCTTGCCATGTGGCGTCTCAGGCCGAAACAGTGGCGCGGCTTTAACAACACCACGAACCGCATCAACCAGTCGCACCTGAGCCGCCTGAGCCAGCCAGCTTTTATAGATTTCAAAGCCTTTGGCACGCAAAACCGTCATATATTTACAGTTCCTTACCCAGATTCGCAAAAATCCACACAGATTCCCGCATATGACACCCCCGCAACGCTTGCAGGGTGCAAACACCCTCCTTATATACCCTCCGAACCGCAGCGGGTACTACGCCCAAAGCATCATCAGATCGGGACAAGGGTGCCGTAACGGGCCTACGTCTCGTGTCATCGCCTTGAACTCAAAAAGGGATCGAAAACATGGCCAAAGTAATTGGTATTGACCTCGGAACGACAAACAGCTGTATCGCCATCATGGACGGCAGCCAGCCTCGCGTAATCGAAAACGCCGAAGGCGCACGCACAACTCCATCTATCGTCGCGTTTACAGACGACGAACGTCTGGTCGGCCAACCCGCCAAGCGGCAAGCGGTTACAAACCCAGACAACACAATCTTTGGTGTGAAGCGCCTTGTTGGCCGTCGCAATGACGACGCGGATCTTGCCAAAGACAAGAAAAACCTGCCCTTCAACGTGATTGATGGCGGCAACGGCGACGCATGGGTCGAAGCCAAGGGTGAGAAATACTCCCCTTCGCAAATCTCTGCCTTCATTCTGGGCAAGATGAAAGAAACCGCTGAATCGTATTTGGGTGAAGAAGTCACTCAGGCGGTTATCACGGTTCCTGCGTATTTCAACGACGCACAGCGTCAGGCAACTAAAGATGCGGGCAAGATTGCCGGCCTCGAAGTGCTGCGGATCATCAACGAACCAACCGCTGCTGCGTTGGCCTATGGTCTGGACAAAGAAAATACACACACCATCGCGGTTTATGACCTTGGCGGCGGCACATTCGACGTCACGATCCTTGAGATCGACGATGGCCTGTTCGAAGTGAAATCAACCAACGGTGACACGTTCCTTGGTGGTGAAGACTTTGACATGCGCATCGTGAACTACCTTGCGGATGAATTCAAAAAAACCAACGGCGTTGATCTGACCAAAGACAAGATGGCTTTGCAGCGTTTGAAAGAAGCCGCTGAAAAAGCCAAAATTGAATTGTCTTCCAGCAGCCAAACTGAGATCAACCAACCGTTTATCTCAATGGGCAAAGACGGCTCTCCTCTGCACATGGTCATGAAGCTGACCCGCGCGAAATTGGAAAGCCTTGTGAGCGACCTGATCAAAGCGTCAATGAAGCCTTGCGCAGCCGCGTTGAAAGATGCCGGTCTGACCGCAAAAGATATTGACGAAGTCGTCTTGGTTGGCGGTATGACCCGCATGCCGCGCGTTGTTGAAGAAGTGACAAAGTTCTTTGGTAAAGAGCCACACAAGGGTGTGAACCCCGACGAAGTTGTGGCCCTAGGCGCTGCGATCCAAGCCGGTGTTCTGCAAGGCGACGTTAAAGACGTTGTTCTGCTGGACGTGACGCCATTGTCCTTGGGTATCGAAACCCTTGGCGGTGTGTTCACACGCTTGATCGACCGTAACACCACGATCCCAACTAAGAAGTCTCAGGTATTCTCAACAGCTGAAGACAACCAGAACGCCGTGACCATCCGGGTGTTCCAAGGTGAACGTGAAATGGCAGCCGATAACAAAATTCTCGGTGCCTTTAACCTTGAAAACATCCCACCTGCCCCTCGTGGGATGCCACAAATCGAAGTGACCTTTGACATTGATGCCAACGGCATCGTGGCTGTGGGCGCGCTTGATAAAGGCACCATGAAAGAGCAGAAGATCACGATCCAAGCTTCTGGTGGTTTGTCAGATTCAGACATCGATCAGATGGTCAAGGACGCCGAAGAGAACGCCGAGGCGGACAAAGAACGTCGCACGCTGATCGAGGCGCGTAACCAAGCCGAATCTCTGATCCACTCGACTGAAAAGTCCGTGGAAGAGCATTCTGACAAGGTTGATCCAACGACCGTTGAAGCCATCGAGTTGGCCATTGCCGCCCTCAAAGACGAGCTGGAAGCAGACAACGCCGAAAAGATCAAATCCGGCATCCAGAACGTGACAGAAGCAGCAATGAAACTGGGCGAGGCTATCTATAAGTCAGCTCAGGATGATGGCGAAGATGATATGGCAACCGCAGCAGACGAAGCCGCTGGCCAAGACGACATCGTTGATGCCGAATTCGAAGATCTGGACGACGACAAGCGCGCGTAAGCGTAGCACGGAACCAATGATCGGGCCGGTCCGTCAGACGGGCCGGCCCGTCACGTTCCAAGAAGCAGGAGCTTAATCCATGGCAAAACGTGACTATTACGAGGTGCTTGGCGTCGCCAAAGGGGCATCTGCCGACGAGATCAAAAAGGGCTATCGCAAGAAGGCCAAAGAGCTGCACCCGGATCGAAATGCCGATAATCCAAACGCAGAATCGCAGTTCAAAGAAGCCAACGAGGCTTATGAAGTACTAAAAAGCGAAGATAAAAAAGCAGCCTATGACCGTTATGGTCATGCCGCATTCGAAGGCGGTATGGGCGGTGGCGGCGGTCGACCCGGTGGCGGCTTTGGCGGCGGACAGGGTGATTTTTCATCTGCATTCTCTGACGTCTTTGATGACCTTTTCGGCGATTTCATGGGTGGACAGCAACGTGGTGGTCAGGGCGGCGGACGGCGCGCGGCGCGCGGCGCTGACCTGCGCTATAATCTGCGCATATCCCTTGAAGACGCCTTTGCTGGCCTCCAAAAATCCATCAATGTTCCAACATCTATTCAATGTGACGGATGCAGTGGATCTGGTGCCGAAGGTGGCGCAGAACCAACCACATGCCCCACATGTTCGGGCATGGGTAAGGTGCGCGCGCAACAGGGTTTCTTTACCGTTGAGCGCACATGCCCGACCTGTTCAGGCATGGGTCAGATCGTCAAAAACCCATGCAAAACCTGTCGTGGTGCAGGACGTGTTGAAAAAGATCGCTCACTGTCTGTGAATATCCCTGCTGGTGTTGAAACCGGCACGCGCATTCGCCTCGCTGGTGAAGGCGAAGCGGGCATGCGGGGTGGTCCATCTGGTGACCTTTATATCTTTATCGAAGTGGCTGAGCACGAATTGTTCGAACGCGACGGTCCCAACCTGTTCTGTCGTGTGCCCGTTTCCATGAGTACCGCAGCCTTGGGCGGCAACATTGAAGTGCCCACGATTGATGGTGGTCGCGGACGCGTACAAATCCCGTCAGGCAGTCAATCAGGCCGTCAGATGCGTCTGCGTGGGAAAGGCATGCCCCCCCTACGCAGCGGCGGCACAGGCGACATGATCATTGAACTTGCTGTGGAAACCCCAGTGAACCTGACCAGTCGTCAAAAAGAGTTGCTCAAAGAGTTTGAGGGTGAGGCGCAAAACAATAACCCTGAAAGCAGCAGCTTTTTCTCAAGTGTCAAAACTTTCTGGGATTCCATGAAGGGTTAAAGGCAGGTGGGCGTATGCGCCCACCTTTACCACCTCACCCCGCTTAGGTGGTAAATTTCAATGCTCTGCACACGATCAAATTAACCGAATCAAAACCATCCGTGCGCAATCTGCACATATGGAACAAAACAAAAACACTTTCTCCGAAATGCCGCTTCCCTTTCTGTTGGATGAAGCGCCAGCAGCAGTATCTGCGCCACCCAAGCAACCGTCGTATATGGCCGACCATCGCCAAAGGTTACGTGCCCGGTTCATGCAGGGTGGCCCAGAGGCAATGCCAGATTATGAGCTGCTCGAACTTATCCTCTTTCGGGCTATCCCCAGACAAGACGTCAAACCATTGGCGCACTCATTGATGGACTGTTTTGGTGATTTTAACCGAGTGATCACCGCACCAGAAGCGCGCCTGCGTGGGATATCTGGTGTTGGTGATGCAGTGATCATTGAATTCAAACTTGCGGAGGCCGCAGCGAAGCGGATGGCGCGATCCCGTATTCTACATAGGCACGTTGTTTCAAGCTGGGATGCATTGCTAGATTATTGTCACACAACCATGGCCCATCGCGAAACAGAGCAGTTTCATGTACTATACCTTGATCGTAAGAACGTGCTTATCGCTGATGAAGAACAGGCAAAGGGCACCGTCGATCACGTTCCAGTATATCCAAGAGAAGTCGCCAAGCGCGCATTGGAATTGAATGCCAGCGCATTGATTTTGGTTCACAATCATCCATCGGGTGACCCAACTCCATCCTCCGCTGACTTAGATATGACAACCCAAATCCGCTCGGCATGTGATGCACTTGGCTTAGAACTGCACGATCACCTGATCATCGGAAAATCGCGCGAATTAAGTTTTAGGTCCGAAGGATATCTTTGACATTTATCGTACCCAGACCTCAACGCGGCGATTCACCTGACGGCCCCAATCACTATCGTCACAGGCCATCGGCATCGCCTCGCCAAAGGCATCAACACTTAGGTTTACGCGATCAAGATTTGCCGTTACCGCCGCTTTTGTAACTGCGCGCAAAACAGCCTCAGCACGCCGCAAAGCAATATCGCGGTTCGCCTTTGCGGCCCCATCTCCGTCGCTGAAGCCGACAAACGATAATTGGCGAGCATCGTATTTTCCCTGCTCCAGTGATCGTGCCAATTGCTGCACGTTCGAACGAGATTGCGCATCCAGCCTAATCGACCCAGCCTCAAACCGGAATGATGTCGTCAACCGTGCCATCGGCCCCAATGTCGCAGTCATACGCTGTAGTTCTTGCAAAGATGTTTCTGGACCAGCAACAGAAATGGCATTCGCAAAACGATTGCCCTGATCTTCGATTGCGATCTCTTCTGGGGTCTGATCAACAAACCCAGCCCGGCGAATGACATTTTGCGCAGCAGGGCTGCGGGTGAATGCCAAAAATTCGCGAGCGATCAACGGCAGCCGACGGGCGGGGAAATACAAAAACATTGGGGCGGTCAGTGGGTAATCTTCGGTCTTTATGGTCCGGCGCGACGCATCCAAGGCAAACCCGCACTTGCCGCCAAGCGTTAAGACATGGGTGTTCCCACGTTCAGCAAAGCTTGTAATTCCAATTGCAAACGTATCCTTGGCAACAGCATCCATAAGCGAGGCCGGTAAATCGTGACGTATAATATCTGATGCCAACTTGTACTTGGCGGGCGTCATAAGTTGATCAACAATAGCCTGGCTTAGCCCACTTGCTTCGCTTGGTAGATGCAGGTCAATCGGAGCATTAGGGCCCCCCAGTGTTTTCCAATTCGTAATCTTACCACTAAACACATCTGCCAATTCCGACGGCGAAATACGTTTGATTGGATTGGACAATGATACGATCGGTACAACAGCATCCAACGACAAAACGCGGCTGCGGTTCGCCCCTGTTAGATCACCCATACCTGCCTCGCGGGCGTTGATGCGTTCCTCTTTGCGGATTTCGCGCAGCGCCATAACAACATCTGCCTCATCAGCAAGCAGATCAGCAAACCCTTCATCTGTATTGGTCGCGCGAAAACCGAAACGGGCAGAAAGCTTGCCAGTTTCAGTTTTCGTCAACAGATAAGCAAATCGATTCGCATCCACTTCTTCCCGCGCAATGCTGTACCCATTGCGCCGCGCAAATGTATCAATAAGCGCAGGCATCAACACCGCACCCATAGTAGCAGAGCCAGACATTTGGATTTCAGCGACAAAATCCTGCAAGTTAGGGCAACCCGGTCCGGCGCAGGACACGCCAGAACCATCAACCGTCAATTCACCGTACTCTGTCGTGAGCCTATAAAACTCACCATCAAAGCCTAACAGCGTACCATTCAGCTCTACCTTGCCATCACGCGAGGTCAGCGTGACGTCTTGTGCCATTACGGGATGGCCGAAGAAAAGAAAAAGTGCGGCGAAAACCGCCACACATTTCAAGATTGTCATATGACACCAAGCGTTGCGTTAGTTACGCGCGACTTTCAGGTCTTGGAGCAGATTATTCAACACTAGAAAGTTACCAATTGCGTCACACTCTGGCACAGACAGTGTTAAATTTTGCGTTTTGATCAATGAATCGTCACCAATCTCAAGTGATTGCGCCTCTAACTCTAAGCCACAGTTCACATTATTCACCTCAGCCTCAACGCTCAATGCGATATCGCCATTCTGCGATGTCGCCCCTTTTGGAAAACTGTACACTTCGGCAAACAAAGCATCTGGAACATTTGGATCACCCATTTTCATGATCAAGCCGCTATTACCAGTAACTGCCGCAGCGATATCACCGGGTTCACCAGACCACACATGACCGCGCGTTCCATAGTCAGCGCCAAATTCGCGAGCATGGATTTCAAAACCAGTCTGGCCTTTCCATTGAAGAACCACGCGATCAAAATCAATCAGCTCCTCAACTGTTGTCTGCGCAACCGCACCATCCCCATTCGAAAATGCGACTATAAACACCGCTTCTTGGGACAATGCCGGTACTGTGATGTCCAGTTTGCCAGTGCCAGAAGTTGTTTCTGTAAAAATCATACCATTGTGGTGAACCGTCACACGCTCATCTGGCAAACAAGAGGCTGTCATGCTCAAGTTCACCATCGCAGCCGCAACAGCACGGGCGCTTGCCGCAATTTCGCATGCAGGCGTAGTCACGGTAGGTTCGGGTAACATAGGTTCTGGTAACAAGCTTGTCGGTGCAGATACCGTTGTGACCTGGCTATCCACACTGGGCGTAGGCACATCAATACTCGTATCGAATTCGGCAGAGGTTAGCGTAATCTCTTGAACGTCCAGCAAGGTATTACCGGCATCAGCGCCTTCAAGCGTCGATTCGCTAGATTCTGTTCGCTCTATCTGACCATCATCACTACCATACCGCTTTTCGGCAGTATCCGAGCTTTGCATGATAAAACCAATGCCGATGGCACAGCCAAGCGTCCCAACTGCGGTCAGAATTTCCTTTATGTGCGACATCTGCCCATTCCCTTTCAACGGAATCGTTCCAGAAGATGTATCGCGCAGGATCAGGGCCGGGTTATGGCCCTGAAAAGGGAAGTTTTAGGCAAAATAGTGGCAACCCTCACGGGAAGCTTAGGTAAGTCGCCCGTGACAGTGCTTGAACTTCTTGCCAGATCCACAAGGACACACGTCATTTCGCGCTGGGTTGCCCCAGGTTGCTGGGTCACCTTCATCAAAGCCATCTGCCAATGGTGTCGGTGCCTCGGTGGGCGCAGCATCAGCAACTGGCGCTTGTGCAGCAGCTTGCCGTGCAGCCATTTCTTCAATCATCTGGCGTTGTTCATCAGCTGTCATAGGCTGGATTTGACCTAATTTTTGGGTCACGTCCTGACGCAGACTATCCAACATGCTTTCAAACAATTGGAACGATTCATTCTTATATTCATTCAGCGGATCGCGCTGTGCATAACCACGGAAGCCAACAACAGAACGCAAATGCTCAAGTGTCATCAAGTGATCACGCCACTTGCCGTCAATGGACTGCAACAACAACTGCTTTTCAATGTTACGCATATTCTCGTCGCCAAAGATTTCGGCTTTTTCGGCCATCATCTTGTCCGTCGCTTCGATCAGACGTTCACGAATAACTTCATCATCCGCGCCTTCTTCTTCGCACCATGCAATAACTGGCAAATCCATGTTGAGTTGTTCGATCACAGCCGCATAGAAACCTTGGCTGTCCCACTGGTCCGCGTAGGTTTTTGGCGGCATGTACGTGTCAATCAGATCATCAATCACCTGATGACGCATGTCTGTGGTGATTTCGTGTAGATCATTCGCTTCCATGATGTCGCGACGCTGACCAAAGATCACTTTGCGCTGTTCGTTCATAACATCGTCGAATTTCAGCAACTGTTTACGAATGTCAAAATTGCGGCCTTCGACCTTAGCTTGCGCACGTTCTAGCGATTTGTTGACCCAAGGGTGAATGATTGCTTCGCCTTCTTTCAGGCCAAGCGTCGTCAAAACTTTTTCCAACCGTTCAGAGCCGAAAATGCGCATCAGGTCATCTTCTAAAGATAAAAAGAAAGACGTGCGGCCCGGATCACCCTGACGGCCTGAACGGCCACGCAATTGGTTATCAATCCGACGGCTTTCATGACGTTCAGAAGCCAGCACATACAGGCCACCGGCCTCTAGAACCTTCTTCTTTTCGTCGGCATGTTCTGCTTCGATCTTGGCGCGGACCTGAATTGGGTCTGCATCCAGATCAGCATCAAGCGCATCCAAAACCTTCAGCTCGACGTTACCGCCCAATTGAATGTCCGTACCACGACCAGCCATGTTTGTCGCAATCGTGACAGCGCCGTATTTACCAGCATCAGCAATGATCTGCGCTTCTTGTTCATGCTGGCGTGCGTTCAAGACGTTATGCTTGATTTCCGCAGCTGTTAGCATCTGACTCAACTGCTCAGATTTCTCAATAGACGTTGTACCAACGAGGCAAGGTTGCCCTTTGGCGTTCGCTTCTTTCACCTTTTCGATCATCGCTTCGTATTTTTCGCGAGCAGTCCGATAGACAGCGTCATCCTCATCAACACGGGCAACTGGCACGTTGGTCGGCACCTCAACCACGCCCAAGCCGTAAATCTCGGCAAATTCTTCGGCCTCGGTCAGGGCCGTCCCTGTCATGCCAGCCAATTTGTCGTACAAGCGGAAGTAGTTTTGAAAGGTCACAGACGCCAGCGTCACGTTCTCTGGCTTGATATCAACGTCTTCTTTTGCCTCAATCGCCTGATGTAGGCCATCAGACAAACGACGACCCGTCATCATGCGGCCCGTAAATTCATCGATCAAACAAACTTCGCCATCGCGAACGATATAGTCTTTGTCGCGTTGAAACAACTTGTGCGCGCGTAGACCTTGATTGACATGGTGCACAACCGTGGTGCTTTCGGGATCATACATTGTATGACCTTCTTCAAGCAAACCGTGGGCACGCAATTGTTCCTCAAGAAACTCATTACCGTCATCAGTAAAGGTTACGTTGCGAGTCTTTTCATCCAACTCAAAGTGGTTGTCTTGCAAAGATGGGATCAGTTTATCAACCACCTGATACATCTCGGAACGGTCTTCTGAAGGACCAGAAATAATCAGTGGCGTACGCGCCTCATCAATCAGAATACTGTCGACCTCATCAACAATCGCATAGTGGTGTTCTTTTTGGAAAATATCCGCGAGGTTCGACTTCATGTTATCGCGCAGATAGTCAAAGCCTAGTTCGTTGTTGGTCGCGTAAGTGATATCACAAGCATAGGCCGCGCGTTTATCATCCTCAGTCATATTCGATATGGCCGCACCAGTGGTGAGACCAAGAGCAGCAAACACTTTGCCCATCCAGTCGGCATCGCGCTGCACCAGATATTCGTTAACCGTAACGATGTGTACGCCTTTGCCTGTCAGCGCATTCAGATAAGCGGCTAATGACGCAGTAAGGGTCTTACCTTCGCCAGTCTTTTGCTCAGAGATATTGCCCTGATGCAGAAATATTGCCGCCATCATCTGCGTATCAAAGGCGCGCAAGCCCAAAGTACGGCGCGCTGCCTCGCGACAGTTGGCAAATGCTTCGGGCAACAGATCATCAAGGCTCTCGCCTTGCATGGCTCGTTTAGCAAACTCTTCGGTCTTATCCTTAAGACCGTCATCGCTCAGCTTTTCAAACTCTGACTCAAGCGCGTTGATTTTTTCAACCAGCGGGCGCGTCGCCTTGATTTTGCGGTCATTGGGTGTGCCAAAGACCTTTTTGGCGATTGTTCCGATACCCAGCATGTAATCTCCAGCCGAAGTTGTGATGTTTGCGCCGATCTACTTGCTCAGACCTTCATCAGCCCATAGATAGTTGGGTGATCCAAACGCCCAAGCAGCGCCCATAGGGCGATGTAAGGGTCGCACCAAAAACTGTCAATGTAGCAGCCCGTTTCAACGGGTAACGATAGGACAATCCATGCAAAAAACCCGCACTTTTCTGGCATCCATAGCGATGGCGACCGTTCTATCCTTGCCAGTGATGGCTCAGGATGCACCAACCATCGATACCGTCGTCGCCACTGTGAACGGCAAAGATATCACTGTCGGCCATATGATCGTCGCACGCGCCAGCCTACCTGAGCAATATCAGCAACTGCCCGATGACGTATTGTTTACAGGTATTTTGGAACAGCTCGTCCAACAATCAGCACTTTCAGACACTCTAGAAGGTGAACTACCGGCACGCGTCGTTCTGTCGTTAGAAAACGAAACACGGTCTTTGCGTGCTGCTGAAGCTGTCGAGCAAACGATGGCAAAGGCAGATACAGAAGAGGCCATCAAAACAGCCTATGACGAGCAATATGGTTCTGTTGATCAAGAAATTGAATACAACGCCTCTCACATTCTGGTTGAAACAGAAGAAGAGGCCAGTGCGCTGGTAGAAGAATTGGCAGCTGGTGCCGATTTTGCGGAACTCGCGAAAGCAAAATCAACAGGTCCATCTGGCCCCAATGGCGGTTCACTGGGTTGGTTCAGTTCAGGCATGATGGTGCCGACGTTTGAAGAGGCAACAGTCGCATTGGAACCCGGTGCGGTATCTGCGCCTATCAAAACCCAGTTTGGTTGGCATGTGATCTTGCTGAACGAAAAACGTACCAAAGACGCCCCGGCCCTTGAGGACGTTCGTGAAGAGCTAGACATTCAAATTCGCCAGACAATAGCGCAAACCACAATCGAAGCTGTCACAGAAGCCGCCGAAGTAGATACAACAGCATCAACCACGATTGATCCAGCGGTTATAAAAAATCTTGAGTGGCTGGAGTAAAACATGGCCAAAGTTACCTCTGTTTCACCATTAGCACCGGCTAAATTTCCTGATCTGCCTGTCATCGACGGTGTGCTATTTGCCACCGCCGCAGCAGGTGTGAAGTATCAAGGACGAACAGATGTAATGTTGGCGCAGTTGATACCAGGCACGGCGATTGCGGGTACATTCACCAAATCCACGACCCGCGCTGCGCCTGTTCTTGATTGTCAGTCCAAGATTGGCGGCATCTCAGACCAAGGTGCCGCTATCTTGGTCAATTCAGGAAATGCCAACGCCTTTACTGGGCGTAATGGCGTGGTTTCTGTCGAGGCTATTACCAGTGCTGCGGCTACTGCCTGCAACGTCCCGAAATCACGTGTTTTCACGTCCTCAACGGGTGTTATCGGTGAACCACTTCCTCATGAACGCGTAACCGCAGTTTTGGGTGATTTGCCATCTAAACTAGATGCGCAGGGCATCGAAGCGGCGGCAAATGCGATCATGACAACAGATACCTTTCCTAAAGGTTCTGCTGCTTACGTAAATGTGGATGGAAAATCCGTTAGGATTGCAGGAATTGCAAAGGGTTCAGGCATGATCGCGCCTGATATGGCGACCATGTTGGTGTATATATTTACCGACGCGTTGGTTGAGCAATCTGAATTGCAGTCGATGGTTTCACAATACACGGAAACGACTTTCAACTGTATTACTGTGGACAGCGATACATCAACATCTGACAGTCTAATCGTTGCAGCAACAGGTGCTTCTGGCATTGATGCGACCAACAGTCACGCTTTTAAAACAGCGCTGCATGACGTGATGTTAAACCTCGCGCAACAAGTTGTTCAAGATGGCGAAGGCGCAACCAAATTTATTGAAATTGTTGTATCTGGCGCTGCAAATGATGCAGATGCCAAAACCCACGCGATGGCTATTGCGAACTCGCCGCTGATCAAAACAGCAATCGCTGGACAGGATCCCAACTGGGGTCGTGTTGTAATGGCCATTGGAAAATCAGGTGCCGCAGCAGACCGCGATCTATTGTCTATCAGGTTTGGCGATTGCATAGTTGCTAAAGATGGGTGGCGTAGTCCTGATTATTCAGAGGACGCAGCGGCGGCGCATATGAGGGGCCAGAATATTATCATTGGTGTTGACCTAGGTCTAGGAACCGGGTCTGCCACTGTTTGGACCTGTGACTTAACCCACGGCTATATTGAGATCAACGCAGACTATCGGTCATAAGGTTGGAAATGAAAGTCATTCTTGTATCTGCCGTTGCGCTTATTGATGTCGATGGACGTGTGTTACTTGCACAGCGCCCACCAGGGAAATCCATGTCAGGGCTGTGGGAATTTCCCGGCGGCAAAGTAGAATCAGGTGAAACACCAGAGGCTGCGTTGATCAGAGAACTGCAAGAAGAACTGGGTATTGATACATGGGCATCATGTCTCGCCCCACTGACTTTTGCCAGCCACAGCTATGATGATTTTCACCTACTTATGCCTCTATTTGCCTGCCGCAAATGGGAAGGTACGCCATTGGCACGTGAAGGGCAGATCTTGAAATGGGTACGCCCAAACGACATACGTGAGTATCCAATGCCCGCCGCAGATGTTCCCTTGATTCCGATTCTAAGGGACTGGTTGTGAGTGTATTTCAGGCGACCTTCTAGAATTACTATTTAAATTTTTGCTAAACCCGAAACAATACTATGGCAATCATAGGATTGTTGGTTAGGATAACATCATCTTTCTGGGGGGGAAGCCATATGCTACGCACAATCACAATCGGAAGCTGCGTGTCCGTTCAGGGCATTTTCATAAAAGACATGCCAGATGGGCGCATCGCCGTAAAGGTAGATGATACTGTCTATGCTGGGATGCCAGTTATCCGTAAAAGCTAATCTTTCTAGTATTTGAGAATGTAAAAAAGGGGCCGCGTCACCGCAGCCCCTTTTTCTATTCTATATACAATCTGAATTAGCTCAGCGTACGCGTAACTTCTTCGCGCGTGAAAATTTCGATCACATCGCCGGGGCGGATATCATCATAATTCTCAAACGCCATACCACATTCTTGACCTGACTGTACTTCAGGAACTTCATCCTTAAAGCGCTTCAGCGTCTTCAGCGTACCTTCGTGGATCACCACGTTGTCACGCAGCAAACGTACACCAGCAGAACGGCGCGCTACGCCTTCTGTAACCAAACAACCAGCAACTTTGCCAACGCCTGTGACCTTGAACACTTCCTTGATATTCGCATATCCAATGAAGTTTTCTTTGATCTCGTTGCTCAGCAAACCAGAAGCAGCCGCTTTTACGTCATCCACAAGGTCATAGATCACCGAATAATACCGGATCTCCACGCCCTTTTGATTGGCTGTATTACGCGCAGATGCGTTCGCACGGACGTTAAAGCCCATGATTGGCGCACCGGACGCTTCGGCCAGACCAACGTCGGTTTCCGTGATCGCGCCCACACCAGAGTGCAAAACCCGTACACGTACTTCGTCGTTGCCGATTTTTTCCATCGCCTGAACGATGGCTTCGGCAGACCCCTGCACGTCGGCCTTAACCAAGATTGGCAGTTCGCTGACATCTTCGTCAGCTTTGGCGTTCGCCATCAACTGTTCCAAAGTGGTCGCAGCACCAGCCGCCGCACGTTTGTCTTTTGCAGCATTGGCACGGTAATCAGCAATCTCACGCGCTTGCGCTTCGGTGCTGGTTACGTTCAACACATCGCCCGCTTCGGGTGTACCGTTCAGGCCAAGAACCTCAACCGGAACAGATGGACCAGCTTCTTTGACGCGATTGCCTTGATCATCGATCAGCGCACGAACCTTACCGTACTGCTCGCCCACAACAAAGATATCACCTTGGCGCAGCGTACCGTTCTGAACCAGAACCGTTGCTACAGGTCCACGACCCACATCAAGCTGCGCTTCGATCACGGCACCAACAGCGGCGCGATCAGGGTTGGCTTTCAATTCCAAGATTTCAGACTGCAGCGCAATCGCTTCCAGCAACTGATCAAGGCCTTTGCCAGTGGTCGCAGAAACTTCGACGTCCTGAACTTCACCAGACATCTTTTCAACAATCACTTCATGCTGCAACAAATCGGTGCGCACTTTGTCAGCGTTTGCGGCTGGCTTATCGATCTTGTTAATCGCCACAATCATCGGCACTTTGGCCGCTTTCGCATGTGCAATCGCTTCGATTGTCTGAGGCATCACAGCGTCATCCGCCGCGACCACCAGAACAACAATATCAGTTACCTGAGCACCACGTGATCGCATCGACGTAAATGCAGCGTGTCCCGGAGTATCGAGGAATGACAACACTTGGCCGCTATCGGTTGTAACCTGATAGGCACCGATGTGCTGCGTAATGCCGCCTGCTTCGCCTGCCACAACTTTGGCGTTTCGGATCGCATCAAGCAACGATGTCTTACCGTGATCAACGTGACCCATGATCGTGATGACTGGTGGACGATCTACCAAATCTTTTGGATCGTCTTCTTCGATCTTAATCACGTCCTCAACGTCAGCATCGGAAACGCGCACCACTTTGTGGCCGAATTCTTCAATGATCAGTTCAGCGGTATCCGCATCAATGGTTTCGTTCTGCGTTACCATCATACCGTTGTTCATCAACGCCTTAACAACGGCACCGGTTTTCTCAGCCATACGAGAAGCCAATTCCGATACGACAATTGCCGGAGGCAAGTTCACGTTGCGAATGATCTTTTCGCGCTCAACATTGCCGCCCATGGCTTTTTGACGTGCGCGCTCTTGCTTGCGCTTCATCTGTGCCATTGAACGATGACGTCCGCCTTCACCACCAGCAAGTGCCTGGTTCAGCGTCAGCTTACCAGAACGACGGTTGTCTTCGTTCTGCTGTTTGTTGCGCTTGTCCGTATCCTCACGGTCCCGCTCGGTCTTGCGAACCGCAGGTCCAGGGGCTTGTTTATTTGGCGCTGGACGTGCCGCTGCAGGCTCGGACGGAGTAGCAGCTGCTTGTGCTGCAGCCTCTGCATCGCGCTTGGCTTGCTCTTCCTCGTCGGCTTTCGCTTTCAGGGCATTTTCGCGTTCACGATCTGCTTGCTCTTTCGCTTCAATCTCTGCGCGGCGGCGTTCACGGTCTTCTGCACGCGCTTTTTCCTCTGCCAAACGTGCAGCCGCCTCTTCAGTTTCACGCGCCTTAGCGGCTTGAACCGCTTTTAGACGGCGATCCATTTCAGCATCAGTGATGCCAGCGGGACGCTTGGAAGGATCGCTAACAGGTCCGGCACCCGGTCCAGTTGGTTTATGGCCACCCGGCTTTGGCACCACAACGCGTTTGCGTTTGGTTTCCACGACGACGTTTTTGGTACGCCCATGGCTAAAGCTCTGCTTTACGTTGCTGGGGCGCGAACCGCCCAGACCCAATGTTTTTCTTCCGTCACTATCGCTCATTACGATTGTCTATCCTTTCGACTGGCCCTTGCCAGTCTCGATTACGCGCACGCCTCTTAGTCTTCCGGCTTCCTCTACAACACGTTGCGTGAGTCCACCAGAGGCGAGCGCCCCATGTATCACAGTTTGGCGGCCGAATGCCAAACCCAATTCATCTGCCGTCAGCCAGCCAATGTAATGACCGTAATGCGGCGTACTTAGTTTCGATTTACCGCGCCCAGACCCATCAGATGCCTGAACCAGCACTTCGGCTTCTTCCATTTGCAGCCAGCTTTTTACTTTTTCATAGCCAGCAACTGCTTTACCTGCCTTACGTTGGAGCGAGATCAGGTCAACCACGCGCCGAGCAAGTTGTCTTTCAACTTCTTCCGTCAAATCATCAGGCACTTTGACCGGCTGTTTGGCTGCCCGAGAAAAAAGGTTCTTCTTGGCAGCTTGATCAAGCGCGGCCCGATCAGCGGCAACATACATACCCCGCCCCGGCAATTTGCCAAGGATATCAGGGTAAACCTGACCATCAGGACCCACCACGAAACGCACCAACCCGAACTTAGGTTGCACCTCACCTGTGGCAATGCACTTGCGATCAGGACCGTTATCTCGGTCATTTGGAACGCCACCGCGACCCATCAGGAACCTCCGAGGCCTGAGATCAGGCCTCGGTCTCCTCAGTTAGATCTGCGTCATCTTCTGCGGCGTCTGATTCCAATTCCGCAGGGTCAACCCAACCCAACATAACACGTGCAGTCATAATCATGCTCTGCGCATCTTCCAAAGAAACCTCAAACGGTTCAAGCACACCGTCATCTTTGACACGTTCGCCATCAACAGTGGTCCAACCACCCGCCAATTCCCAATCTGCGCAGGTTGCGAAATCTTCCAGTGTTTTCACATCGTCCTTGCCCAGCGCTTCTAGCATCTGGGGTGTGAGGCCATCAAATTCAACCAGGCTGTCCTCGACACCCAAGGCACGGGCGGCGTCCATTGCCGCTTTATTTTTTGCTTCTAGCACATCACGGGCACGGGCCTGCAATTCGCTAGCAGTCGCTTCGTCAACACCGTCAATCACAGTCAATTCATCAACTTCGACATAGGCGACTTCTTCGAGGTTGGTAAAGCCTTCGGCAACCAACAGCTGTGCAAAGAATTCATCCAGATCAAGGTTGTCCATGAACAGCTTGGTACGCAGTTCAAATTCTGCCTGACGGCGCTGGCTTTCCTGCTCTTCGGTCATGATATCAATATCGAGACCAGTAAGCTGTGACGCGAGGCGCACGTTTTGACCACGGCGGCCAATGGCTAGTGACAACTGCTCTTCTGGAACAACAACTTCGATCTTGCCGGCTTCTTCGTCCAAAACAACTTTGGACACTTCCGCAGGCTGCAATGCGTTCACAAGGAAAGTCGGCTGGTCATCATTCCATGGAATAATGTCGATTTTTTCGCCCTGAAGCTCGTTTACAACTGCCTGAACACGGCTACCGCGCATACCAACACAAGCACCGACAGGGTCGATAGAATTATCATAGCTGATCACAGCAATCTTTGCGCGCGAACCAGGGTCACGGGCAACTGCTTTGATCTCGATGATGCCATCATAAATCTCAGGAACTTCCATTTTGAACAGTTCGGCCATGAATTCTGGCGCTGTACGGCTCAAGAAAATCTGCGGCCCACGCTGCTCGCGACGCACGTCTTTGATATACACGCGGATACGATCATTGGGGCGGTATGATTCGCGACCAATCTTTTCGTTACGACGCAGGATCGCTTCACCAGCACCCACATCAACAATGACGTTGCCATATTCTTCGCGCTTAACCAGACCATTGATGATGCTACCTGCGCGGTCTTTGAATTCTTCGTACTGACGATCACGTTCAGCTTCGCGGACCTTTTGCAAAATCACCTGCTTGGCGGATTGTGCGGCGATACGACCCATTTCTACTGGCGGCACTTCTTCGATGAACTGCTGTCCAACTTCAGGGTTGTCCATGTAATCTTTGGCTTGGGCGACAGTGAATTCCGCCTGATAGTTTTCAAGCTCTTCTTCTTCCACAACCGTACGCACGCGGGTGAATGTGGCCCGGCCAGTTTTGCGGTCGATCGCAACACGAATGTCCATCTCAGCGCCATAACGCGACTTCGCCGCGCGAGCGAGCGATTCTTCCATCGCTTCAATCACCAAACCGGGATCGATCATCTTTTCGCGCGCAACCGCTTCGGCGGTTTGCAAAAGCTCAAGCTGGTTTGCAGATGTAATGGCCATTATTTGTCTCCCTCATCAGACTCTTCCGTCTGAATCTCATCGAACTTGGTTTCGTCAATTGCACCTGACGCTTTGCGTTGGCGCAGCATTTCTTTGATCAAATCATCGGTCAGAACCAGTTTTGCATCTGACAACCAGTCAAACTTCAAACCAATAGTGCCTTCTTCGACGTTAATCAGCACTTCGTCACCCTCAACGCCAGCCAACTCACCTTTGAAACGGCGACGACCTTCGATCAGTTCTTCTGTTTCGATCTTGGCTTCGTAGCCTTCGAACATGTCAAAATCTTTGAGGCGCGTCAGCGGACGGTCGATACCCGGGCTGGATACCTCAAGAGTATATTCCTCGATAATCGGATCTTCGACATCCAAAGTCGCACCAATCGCCTGTGAAATCAAAGCAAGCTCATCAACTTCGATACCTGCATCTGGACGGTCGGCCATGATCTGCAAGATCGTCGTCTTGCCTGACATCAGACGCACGCGCACCAGTTCAAAACCCATGTCCTCAATCACTGGCGTGATGATTTCAGCCATGCGGCGGTCAATAGCGGCTTTTGCAATTAACGTGTTTGAATAGGGCAGGTCGTTGTTCATGTTGTCCTTAAGCACAAAAAAACGGGCGCGCGGCCCGTTATCAGGATCGGTGGAGCGTTTGGTTTGGACCCGAACACGCCGCTGTTGAGAGCGATATAGGGGGTGTAAGTTAAAACTGCAAGCGGAGTCTGTATGCCCCCTATGTAAACCACCACCGCTCAGCAGCCCGTAAGTTATCAAACGGACGCAGATTACTGACCAGCGCAGCGTGAGAGATATCTCTTGAAACAGCATGAGCCGCATTTTGCCTATGCGAAAGGGATACGACATCCGGCAGATCAGCTACACGACTAATATCCGCCAAATCCACAGCATCGACCAGATACTCACCTAGGGCTTGAACACGGACTTCCTCAGACGGGATCGACATCAGTTCAACCTCATCAAACCACCCGGCATCACCGTCTTTGTAGTGTGAATTAACCCGTTGAGTCAGAAGTTGCTGTCCCGGCGCAAAGGACTTCACCTGGTAAAGCCCCGTCCCAATATCCGCCTCAGGCGCATGGGCAGGCCGGATCACAAAATCTGGTTGCGCCAACAATAATGGTAAGCCTGCATTGGGCGCATCCAGATTGATCTGCAATCTGTGCTTTCCAAGAGCCGCGATTTTAGCGCTTGCCCCAAAAAACGGCGAAAGACTCGTAACAACATCCTTTGCAGTCAGTTCAGATTCGTCGTGAAATGGGACCGACTTACGCAAATCAAATAGCCACTCACATCCGCCGTCAGTCGTATGCCAATGCGTAGCAAGTTCAGCACGTAATGTTCCATTTGCCGCAACCTCGGTGAGCGTATCAAAGACGAGCCCCTGACGGGCAACTTGCATGAACAATCCATGTCCGTCTGTCCAACTGTCACTACGCGCCGCACCGGACAAAGCGATCCGCAAACGCCCGCCAAGACGTGGTACACCACCTGCAGAAACCCCAGAGGCCGCAAGTAATGCCGCAGCTGCCCCTGATGCAAACAGGGCACGACGATCCAAAAGGGGATTCCGCCGTGTCATACCCCGGCAATCTGATCCATGGCGCGCACCAGTTCCGCACTAATACCCGGCTCAGACAATGCATGGCCTGCATTGCGCACCATTTTCAACTCGCTGTTGGGCCATTTTTCGGACACTGCATAGGCGCTGACTGGCGGGCAAATCATGTCATATCGCCCCTGCACAATAACGCCGGGAATATGCGCAATACGGTTCATATGAGCCAAAATTTGGCCATCAAATTCCAAGAAACCAGCGTTGGTGAAATAATGATTTTCAAGTCGGGAAAAGGCGCGCGCATAGTCCGCTGGCCCCTCGTGCGCAGCACCTGATGAATGAATAGACGCAAGCGCATTTTCCCAAGCAGCCCACGCCTTGCCATACTTTTGTTCAGTCGGGATATCGCCTGAGAACAGCCGTTCGTGATAGGCTTTGATCAGGTCATCACGTTCATCTTCGGGAATGAGCGCCACAAATCGTGCCCACACCTCGGGCCAAAATTTGCCAGCACCGCCACCATAAAACCAATCCAATTCGGACTGCATCATCAAGAACACGCCGCGCAGCACCAAGTTGCGCACCACATCTGGATGGCTTTGCGCATAGATCAACGACAGCGTCGCACCCCAAGAACCGCCAAACACAATCCAGTTCTCAATACCAAGAGTCGTGCGAATCAGTTCAATATCCGCAACCAGATGCCATGTGGTGTTATCCGTGACCGATGCATGTGGCCGTGATCGCCCACACCCACGCTGATCAAACAGGATTATGCGGTACTTTGATGGATGAAAATAACGCCGCATCGATGGGCTACACCCACCACCGGGACCACCATGCAGTACCACAACTGGGATGCCGTTGGGGTTTCCACACTGCTCTACATAAATATTATGACCCTGCCCTACGGCCAACATACGTTGATCATACGGGTCAATCGGCGGATAAAGATACTGCACCGCGCGTTTTTGGTCGGGAAATTTGTCCATCGTGGCCCTATATAGTCTTTCAACACACAAGAGCATAGGGAGCGCAGAATGCAAGCGCATCAAACAACAGTAGACCCCGCCGAAATCGCCAAGTTTGAAGCAATGGCTGCGGAATGGTGGGATCTGAACGGTAAATTCAAGCCACTGCACATGCTGAACCCATGCCGTTTGGATTACATTACATCTCAGATTGCTGGCGAATTTGACCGCGACCTGAAATCACCAGAGCCGTTCAAAGGGCTGCGAATCTTAGACATTGGCTGTGGTGGTGGTTTGCTGGCCGAGCCGATGGCCAGGTTAGGTGCAGATGTTGTTGGGGCGGATGCCGCTGAACGCAATATTCCGGTAGCACAGGTTCATGCGCAACAATCAGGTCTTGAGATTGATTATCGCCACACAACTGCAGAAGCGATGGCAGAGGCGGGTGAACAATTTGACGTGGTGCTGAACATGGAAGTGATCGAACACGTCGCTTCACCAATTGATTATCTCGTCGCCTGCAGACAACTGCTAAAACCCGGTGGCTTACAGATTTGTTCAACCATCAACCGCAATCCAAAATCCTATATGATGGCGATTGTTGGGGCTGAACACATCATGCGCTGGCTGCCCAAGGGCACCCATGAATGGTCCAAATTCATCACACCGGATGAATTGTTTGCTCTGTTAGATCAGGCGGGGCTGGAACCCGTGGACCGTAAAGGGTTCGTATTTAATCCAATTGCGTGGTCATGGCGCCTCTCGGATCGAGATCTGAGCGTGAACTATGTCACTGCGAGCACAAAGCCAGGCTAGCTCAACTGATTTCTGATTTCGCGTAAAATGGGCAAGGCTGCGCGCGCTTGATCTTCGCCCAATTCCTCAACTACTTTGTTTATCATTGGGGTGATGGCGGAAATCGCGTTCACATGGGCCAACCGCCCTGCCGGGCTGATGCCAACCATTTTGCGCCGCGCATCATCCCAATCTGGTCGGATGTGTACATAGCCCGCCCACTCTAGCTTGCTTAACGTGTTGGTCATCGCACCCCGTGTAACATTGAACGTCTCGGCCAATTTTGCTGGTGATCGTTCACTGCCGTGCCACGCCAAACTGTTCAGCACTGAGAAATGAGAGATTTCCATACCCTTGGGCAACACACTGGTCAGACGATTGCGCACAGATTGATCCGCTGCCAGCAGTTCGCTGAACAACAGAATCGCTAGGGTATTTTTGTCATCTGTCATGTTGGCACCCGATCAGGGGTCGGAAAAATCACGCCTATTGGCGAGACTAGGCACTTTTTTACGCGCCACCTCTCCTTTTTCCATATTCAGATCAAAGATGTAAACGCCAGGGGCTGTTTTAGCATCTAGAATCACCTCACCCCACGGATCAACGACTAAAGAATGGCCATAGGTATCGCGGGTTTTGTGGTGCGTGCTGGCATGCGTGCCTGTTTGCGCCGGTGCCAAAACAAAACACCCCGTTTCAATCGCACGTGCGCGCAGCAAAGTATGCCAATGTGCGGCCCCCGTGACAGGCGAAAACGCGGCCGGGGCGGTTAAAATTTGCGCACCAGCAGTTGCCAACGCCTGATAAAGCAATGGAAAGCGCATGTCGTAACAAATACTGAGACCAATTTTGGCAAACGGGGTTTGCACCACAATGGCCTGTACGCCAGGGCGATATCCGGCTGATTCGCGATAGGTTTCTGTTTCGTTAATCTGGACATCAAACATA
>CALKXT010000036.1 GCA_938003685.1 uncultured Sulfitobacter sp.
GATAAAGAATGGCGGGTTCATAGCCTTGCCACATTTGATGGCAACAAAGCGACGCTAAGTTATCGTGGTGTGCATTTAGATCCGCTGACCACTCACAAAGAAGGCGGTATCGACCTCAAGAAAATCGCACCAAAAGCGCGGGTGTATTGATGCGTATTTGGGCGGTAATTGCATGTGTTTCGGCGCTGACTGCTTGTAGTCAGGTACAGCAAGCGGTGGACAACACGGCGCGTAAAGGGGCCAAAGGTGTGGTGACTGAAACGCTCGCTACACGGTTCCCTCAAGTGCCAAAGCAGTTGATTACACCGTTCACGGATTGCATCATCGACAACTCAAGCGCGGCTGAAATCCAAGAATATATCAAGTCTGCGGCGACGGGCGTGGATGATAAAACCGTGGCAACTGTAAAAGCGGTATTGGGTCGTCCTGAAACACTGTCTTGTGTGCGTGGCGCAACGGTGCAGAACGGTATTCTCTAAGCTATGAATGTAATGGCAAACCCCATGATTGAAGGCATAGACGCCGCAGCACAAGTTGCGACTTTGCGCGCTGTTTTCAAAAATGCGGACAAGCCAATGCGCCAAAAGTTGGTGCCAATTCTGCCCCCGACAGAGGTCGAATTTGCAGGCATCCGCATGTATGTTGATCCACGCGACAATTACACCGACCGCCGGATGTGGCTGGATGGCCAGCCGCCTGAAATGAAATCGCTGATGGCGTTGATGGAACTGGTTGAGGGGCGTAATGCGCTGATCCTTGATATTGGTGCCAATTGCGGCGCTTTTGCAGTGCCACTTGGCCTTGCCGCTGGGAAGGGCAGTCGCGTGATTGCGTTTGAACCAAATCCAGTGATGATTGGACGCTTGGGACATAATATCCGGTTAAACGATCTGGGTGATGTCATTCGAATTGAAGGCTGCGCGCTGGGCGCTGCGACGGGTGAAGGCACGTTGAATTTTCGCCGTGACAACTTTGGCCAAGCCTCCCTAAAAGCGATCAAGACGCAGGTCCGCGATGGCGGCACATTGGTGCCAATCCGGCCCTTACTGGATTTTATCGATGGTGCGGGCGATCATGACCTAACCATCCTGAAAATTGATGTTGAGGGTGCCGAAGAGGCCGCACTTGGCCCAATGGTAGATGGTGGAACTGACGGTTGGCAACCTGACGCGATCTTGATTGAAACGGCGCACGCCGAAACGTGGGAAACTGATTTGGTTGCCCGCATAATCGACTGTGGATTTAAAAGTGTCCTAGAGGTCGAAGGAAATACGTTGTTTGTCCGTGAGGGCACAACGACATGAAACGCCTGATTGTATTGGGTAAATTTGATAAAGCGGGTTGTGTGCCCGCCAGACCAGGAGATGCGAAATGGTTCAACTAACGCTTCCTAAGAACTCACGGATGACCAGCGGCAAGACATGGCCGAAACCTGCGGGTGCAAGCAACGTGCGCGAATTCCATGTGTATCGTTGGAACCCTGATGATGGCAAAAACCCAGCCATCGACACCTATTTTGTCGACATGGACACTTGCGGTCCGATGATTTTGGACGCGCTGATCAAGATCAAGAACGAGATTGATCCGACGCTGACGTTCCGCCGCTCTTGTCGCGAAGGCATCTGTGGTTCTTGCGCGATGAACATCGACGGCATCAACACGCTGGCCTGTACCTACGGCGTTGAAGAAGTCAAAGGCGCGGTCAAGATTTACCCATTGCCGCACATGCCTGTGGTCAAAGATTTGATCCCGGACTTGACGCATTTCTATGCACAGCACGCTTCCGTGCAGCCCTGGTTGGCCACTGAAACACCAGCACCTGCAAAGGAATGGAAACAGTCGATTGACGATCGCACCAAACTTGACGGTCTGTATGAATGTATCATGTGTGCTTGTTGTTCGACGTCTTGCCCCAGCTATTGGTGGAATGGCGATCGCTACCTTGGACCAGCAGCTTTGCTGCACGCCTACCGTTGGATTATCGATTCACGCGATGAGGCAACGGGCGAGCGTTTGGATGATCTCGAAGATCCTTTCAAACTGTACCGCTGTCACACCATCATGAACTGCGCCAAGACATGTCCCAAAGGCTTGAACCCGGCAGCAGCGATTGCCAATATCAAAAAATTGATGCTGGAACGGACGGTTTAAGAAGCTGAGTTCTGGGTAAGGATCGCAAAGGCGCGGAGTGAATATGCCGATACTTATCGCTCTTATCGTTGCTATAATCATTGTTGCGATAGTTGCGCGTCGTAACGCCCCGACGCGCAATTGCCGATGGCGTGAGGATCGTGGCGGCAGCAAGGGCGCGTTGATTAAGTACAATTGTGTGTCCTGCGGCGCAGAGGTATTTCGCAGCAATGGCAAGCCTGATAAATGCATGTCGTCATTGAAAATGCCGGGCCTATGAGTGGTATCGAATTCCTGTGTCCGCCGGACATGATTGGAAAAATTCCTGAACCTGCGCCGGCTGCCAAGTTTCTACCCGAATGGTTCCGCGACTTAGAGCGCGAAATGGATATGAAAGATGCGCATGGGTTGCCCGGCCTGACTGTGCGCGCCTGTTTGCCTGTAGCCGATGTGATGGCGCAGGGGTGGATTATCCCGACTCCGGTCGACATCTGGACAGTTATGGATGCCACGACTGGCGCTTTAGAGTTTCGATGGGCCGAAGGCGCGCCGTTGATACCAATTGATGCACATCATCCCGATCAAATCGGTGCGCAATTTCCGCCCTTTGAGGGCGCTCAGCCTTTGAAATTAATGAACCCGTGGCGGGTCAAATTACCACCCGGGTGGTCAGCATCCTTTCTGCATCCGATTAATCATTTTGAATTGCCGTTCACAGCGTTTAACGGCACTGTTGATTGCGATGCGTTAGATGTGCCTGTGAATGTCCCATTTCTATGGACCAGCCAACGTGGGGCAGTGCGTATGCCAGCGGGGACACCCATGGTACAGGTTATTCCGTTTGAACGCGCGGCGCAGATGCGTGAGGGTATTGTGCGTGCAGAAACCTCTAAGGAGGGTGCAGAGCGCAGCACCGCGCATAATCGTAAACACAACGAAGAATCTATCTATGCGCGTCAATGGCGCAGGCGGCATGAAAAACAGCGAGATGCCTAAAGCCACTCAGTTGGATGTATAGGACGTTAAAATGACCAAGCTACCTTATGATGCCGATGATCGTCGCGCCGTAAAGCCTGTGATCTGTTATCCTGTAGACAGCTTACCGCAACCGGATATGGCGTTATATACATCCGCTCGCAAAACGCTGACAAAAATCGATGAGGTCATTGCCGCGCCGCGCATGGCCGCAACATTTCATGTGCCAGCCGGGCATTTTTTCCGCATCACCTCGGTTGAAGGATCGCAGGTTGGTGATTTGAACCTGTGGAATGCCAATGACCTGACAGAACGGTTTTATTCTGGCAAAACCCGAGCGTTGCATGGCACGCATATCACTACCGGACAGAGCATGTGGTCGTCTTTTCCAGGGCTGCGGCCCATGGCGACTGTGACGCACGATACGCTGGCTTGGTACGGCATCGATGAATTCGGCGGGTCAGTTCATGATGTGATCGGTACGCGCTGCGATCCCTATACGCATAACTTGCTGAACGGTGGGCAATATCACCATTGCTGCCACTCAAACCTGACGCGTGCCGTGGCGACACATTTGGATATTCCTGTCATCATTGCTGAGCCGCACGTGCATGACGTGTTGAACGTATTTATGTGTACTGGGTTTACGCGCGATACAGGGCAATACTTTATGAAAGCAAGCCCCGTACGTCCCGGCGATTTTATCGAATTTTTTGCCGAAATTGATCTGCTTGGTGCGCTTAGTGCCTGCCCGGGCGGGGATTGTTCATCAGAACATTCATCAGATACTGCGGCTTGTTATCCACTGATGATCGAAGTGTTTGCCCCGGCAGCAGATGCGCTAAAGGCTTGGCAGTCACCCGCCAGAAACGGATACGACGGTACGCACGGTGTGTAATCAAGCACTAGGCAAAGGCCGCCTCCAACGCGATCTCAACCATGTCGCCAAAGGTCTTTTCGCGATCTTCTGACGGCAAAGCCTCACCCGTTTGTAGGTGATCTGAAACGGTCAATACGGCCAAGGCACGACGCTTGTGACGCGCTGCTAGCATATAGAGTTCCGCAGCTTCCATTTCGACACCCAGAATACCATGACGGACCATCTGTTCATCTAGGTCAGGGCGTTCGGCGTAAAACACATCTGACGAATAGATACCGCCAACATGTGTCTTGCTGCCTTTACTGGCTGCCGCATTTACGGCTGCATTTAGCAATGACCAATCTGCGCAGGGGGCAAAGTTAACCTCTTTGAAAATACCTGACGATGGCGATGTGATGGTAGTCGCCGTCATGGCAATAATAACGTCACGAATGCCCACATGAGGCTGCATGCCGCCACAAGATCCGATGCGGATCAAGGTTTGCGCATTATATTCCATCATTAATTCGTTTGCGTAGATCGACAGCGATGGCATCCCCATCCCGGACCCTTGAATCGTAACGCGGTTGCCTTTCCACGTTCCGGTAAAACCCAACATGCCGCGGACTTCATTAACGAGCTTGGCATCATCCAAAAAGGTCTCTGCCGCCCATTTCGCACGATAAGGATCACCCGGCATCAATACGGTTTCAGCGATGTCGTCGGGCTTCGCGCCAATATGAACGGTCATGGAAATTCCCCTTTTTCAGTTGTTGTCAAATCTGCCTCTTTGACGCCAAATGAACAAGGGGCAAGTGTAGGCGTCTGGGTGGTTTGATATTTTGAATGAACCACTTGAGATAGTATTCAACATGTGAGCAGAATTTCACATCATTCTAAGTAATACGAGTAATAATGAACGTATTATTTATCACTGGTTGAATTAAAATTGGACCGCAAATTACATGCGATCCAATTCAATTTGAGAGTGAGCTTAATTCACTTGAAACGTGTTTTTATTTAAATCTTCATACCTTCAGGGGAAGTTCCCTTTTCAACTTCGGCACGAAACCAATTCGGTTGACGGCCTTTCCCTGTCCAAGTTTGACTTGGATCAGCAGGGTTTGCAAACTGCGGCTTTGACTTGGGTTTGTTGACCTTCGCCTTGTTTTTACGCTCTTTTTTGGCTGGTTTCTCATTTTCAGAAAGATCGGTAAGTGAAAATCCCCATTCCGCAGCTGCCTTTTCGGCGGCTTTGCGAGCTTGACGGCGGTCACGTGCCTGCGCGGATAGCAAAGTTTTCTTTACTTCATTCAAAAGCTTTTCAAGCTCTTTACTGTTCATTGATTTCAAATCAAATGCCATTGTTTTTCCCAGTGTGTTTTCACATTGGTAAATCGGCTACACGAATTAAAAATAATTCGCAAAGTCGATTTTGTGTCAAGGGCGTGATTCCGCCAATGTAAAACATTGGGTTGCTCAAGCGACGAGCTGCTATTCCGCAGCTTTTGCCGATGGATCAACCAAAGTAACAATGTCTTGCATGATCGTATTTAGTTCAAAATCTTTAGGCGTATAGACCCGCGACACACCCATCTTGAGCAAGCGATCGGCGTCGTCATCAGGTATAATGCCCCCTACAATAACGGGAATATGCCCCATTCCGGCGTCCTGCATTTGAGCAATCAAATCTTCGATCAATGGGATGTGAGATCCCGACAGAATAGAAAGACCGACCACATGCGCGTCATCCTGACGCGCAGCCGCGACAATCTCTGTTGGGGTCAGGCGAATACCCTCGTAAGAAATATCCATGCCGCAATCACGCGCGCGCACAGCAATTTGTTCAGCCCCATTGGAATGGCCATCAAGGCCCGGTTTACCGATGAGGAATTTTAATCGGCGTCCCAGTTTGTCACTGACCGTATTCACGGCATCGCGCAGATCATCCAAGCCTTCGGTTTTATTTGATTGTCCGGCGGCAACACCTGTCGGTCCTCGGTATTCGCCGTGGACCTTGCGCATTTCAGCGGCCCATTCACCTGTTGTGACGCCCGCCTTGGCGGCAGCAATGGAAGGCGGCATGATATTTCGGCCCTCAGCAGCGGTACTGCGTAGGTCAGCCAATGCCGCATCTACTGCGCTTTGATCGCGGCCATTGCGCCATTCATTCAGGCGGGTAATCTGTTCAGCCTCAACAGCGGGATCCACAACCATAATGCCACCGTCACCTGTCATCAGCGGTGATGGTTCACCCTTTTGCCATTTGTTCACACCGACAACGATGGTTTCGCCCGCTTCAATGCGGCCCAAGCGTTCTGCGTTGCTGTCGACCAAACGACCTTTCATGTAATCAATGGCCGAAATCGCGCCGCCCATACCGTCAATATTTGCCAATTCGGCACGCGCACCCGTTTTCAATGCTTCGACCTTGGCATCAACTGCTGGGTTGCCATCAAACAGATCATCAAATTCCAAAAGGTCTGTTTCGTACGCCATGATTTGCTGCATCCGCATTGACCATTGCTGGTCCCAAGGACGCGGCAGGCCTAATGCTTCGTTCCACGCAGGCAATTGCACCGCGCGCGCGCGGGCTTTTTTAGATAGGGTCACAGCCAGCATTTCGATGAGAATACGATAGACGTTATTTTCGGGCTGCTGTTCGGTTAGACCCAGCGAATTGACCTGAACGCCATAGCGAAAGCGGCGGTATTTAGAATCCTCAACGCCATAGCGTTCGAGGCAAATCTCATCCCACAAATCGACAAAGGCGCGCATTTTGCACATCTCGGTGACAAAGCGGATACCAGCGTTCACAAAGAATGAAATGCGCCCAACCAATGCCGGGAAATCCTCTGCGGGGACACGTGGTTTCAGTGCGTCCAATACGGCGGTGGCTGTGGCCAGCGCGAATGATAGTTCCTGTTCAGGCGTCGCGCCAGCTTCTTGCAGGTGATAGGAACACACATTCATCGGGTTCCATTTAGGCACGTGAGTGTAACAATACTCGGCCACATCCGCGATCATCTTCATAGATGGGGCCGGCGGGCAGATATAGGTGCCGCGGCTTAGGTATTCCTTGATCAGGTCGTTCTGTACAGTGCCTTGCAATGCAGAAATGTCCGCGCCCTGTTCTTCGGCCACGGCAATATAAAGCGATAGCAACCAAGGCGCGGTGGCGTTGATGGTCATCGACGTGTTCATTTGATCGAGTGGAATATCGTTAAACAATTCACGCATGTCACCCAAATGGCCAACCGGCACGCCGACTTTTCCGACTTCACCACGTGACAGAATATGGTCACTGTCATATCCGGTTTGTGTGGGCAGATCAAAAGCCACGGAAAGCCCCGTTTGGCCCTTTGCAAGGTTATCGCGATACAGCGCATTAGACGCAGAGGCCGTCGAGTGGCCTGCATAGGTTCTGATCAGCCAAGGACGGTCTTTCTGCGGGTGCGACATATCGGGTCTTTCTTGAATCGTTTGAGTAATATTCTTGCGTTGAGGGATTGATAGGTGAAATTTTATGACCTTGTCAATTCGCTGCGTTGCGGCAATTAACCCTATTTACGGAAAAATCGCAAACACTCAACCCACACGGCACAGCATCTTTGTGCTGCTCTTAAACCCAAATACCCAACGCAAGGGGCCAAGCTGCTCTGTACCCATAGGTTCAAAGCCCTGTCGTTCATATAGGGCGCGGGCGCGAGGATTGCTGTCGATGACATCCAGCCGGATGGAAGACAGCCTTCTGTTGGACGCTTCATCTTTGATTGCCTGCAGTAACGCAGACCCCAGGCCCATGCCCCGCGCAGCTGCTGTCACACATATTCCATCCATAAGCAGGATATCATCAGCCAAATCGCGTTCCACCAGCGCCAGTAGCGGCACCCGCCACAGTGACGCAAGCCACCCATACACGGCAGCAATGTCGTTCATCTCGCCGCCGATCAATGCACCTTGACTTGTTTTGAACCCGGCCACACCCAACACCTCGCCTTCAGGACCACGCGCCACTAAGGCATATGTTGGGTTAAGCTGAGCCGTGATAAACTGCATCGCCTTTTCTGGCGGTCCCAAGACATAATGCAACTTGGTTGCAAATGCTTCCCAATACAGCGCTGCTACGGTTTCACGTTCTGCGTCCGAAAACCCGGCAGATATTGTGAAATCCAATGTCATATCCTTTCATGATGATCACTTAGATATTGTCCTTGTCCCGTCACACTGCAAGGGTGTGGCCTATGACGCAGACCGTTCAATTGCCCCTTTGGTTGTTTATTCTAATCGTGCTTTTTGCGGCTGTTACTGCATTGAGCCATTTCTTACTGCCGTCAGTTAGGTGGTTTTTCCGACGGCGGCTTGAACGTGCGGTCAAACAGCTAAACACCCGATTGGCCCGCCCGATTGAGCCGTTCAAGCTGGCGCGGCGTCACGATATGATTCAGCGTTTGATTTATGATCCTGAAGTTACACGTGAGATTGTGAACTACGCGGTCGAGAATGGCGTACCTGAAAACGTAGCGTTCCAAAAAGCCCGCAGCTACGCCCGCGAGATTGTTCCAAGCTTTTCGGCGTTTGCCTATTTCAGCTTTGGTATCCGCTTGGCAAAGCTACTGGCGAATTCTGTATACCGGATTGAAACAGCCGACAGCAATGATGCGACGTTTGATGCAATACCCAAGGATGCAACGGTTGTGTTCATCATGAATCACCGCAGCAATATGGATTATGTATTGGTCACGTATCTTGCTGCACGGTCATCGGCCTTATCTTATGCAGTGGGGGAATGGGCGCGGGTTTGGCCACTTAGCAGATTGATCAAATCGATGGGGGCCTATTTCATCCGCCGTAAATCACGCGGTGCGCTATATCGTAAAGTGTTGGCGCGTTATGTGCAGATGGCAACGGCAGGTGGCGTTACCCAAGCGATATATCCCGAAGGCGGCTTAAGTCTGAATGGTCTTTTGCAACCCCCCAAAATGGGACTGCTGGCCTATGTGGTTGATGGCTTTGATCCAAAAGGTGAGCGCGACGTGGTATTCGTGCCTGTGGCAATCAACTATGACCGAATTCTGGAAGACCGGGTTTTGATAGCAGCAGATGCGCGTGGGGACCGACGTTTCGGTGCGCGTATTTCTGTGGTTGTTGGTTTTATTTTGCGCAAACTATGGCAACGTGTAAGGGGGCAAGATACGCGCTTTGGCACTGCTGCGGTCGCCTTTGGTGCGCCTTTGTCACTTCGCCACGCAGGGCCGGATGCAAAGGTCGAAGATCTTTCTGTGCAGCTGATGGAGCGGATCGAAGATGCAATGCCTATCCTCACCGTGCCTTTGCTGGCCCATGTTTTGCTGACCCAAAAAAGCACAACACCGGACGCTTTGTATGACATGACACTTAGTTTGTTAAAGCAAATGCCCGAGCAGAATCGTGTGCCGCAACTTACAAGTCTGAGTGGTGATCTAGATCGCGCCACAAAAGGCCTGTCAGATCGAGGCGTCATTCTTCTAGATGGCGGTGTGTGGCGTATTTGCAAAGGGCAGGAGCCAGTCTTGCGCTTCTATGCGAACTCAATAATGCAGTTTTCGAAGAATAATGCTGCGACCGCAAAGTAATTTCTGCACGTGCAGGGTTATAAAATTACAAAAATACCCCAACTAAGGTTGCATTGTTGCGCATACGGCCATATTCCATTCGATAGACACTGCGATTCTGCATTGCGGCAGACCGCTAAAACAACGAACGCATCCACAGGAGGCCCGCATGGCACTGGACACAACCATCGCGCAATATGACGCACCTGAAAAAGACCTCTATGAGCTTGGTGAAATACCGCCCATGGGCCATGTGCCAAAGCAGATGTATGCTTGGGCAATCCGGCGTGAACGCCATGGCGACCCTGACACGGCGATGCTGCAAGAAGTTGTGGATGTTCCCCAACTTGATAGCAACGAAGTGCTGGTTCTCGTGATGGCCGCTGGCATCAACTACAACGGTGTCTGGGCTGCGATGGGTGTGCCGATCAGCCCCTTTGATGGCCACAAACAGCCCTATCACATTGCTGGTTCCGATGCGTCTGGCATCGTGTGGGCCGTTGGTGACAAGGTTAAGCGCTGGAAAGTTGGCGATGAAGTCGTGATCCACTGCAATCAGGATGATGGCGATGATGAACACTGCAACGGCGGTGATCCGATGTTCTCTACATCCCAGCGAATCTGGGGGTATGAAACACCGGACGGATCATTCGCGCAATTCACCAACGTGCAGGCGCAGCAGTTGATGCCACGGCCCAAGCATTTGACGTGGGAAGAGTCAGCCTGTTACACGCTGACGTTGGCGACTGCCTATCGTATGCTGTTTGGCCATGAACCACATGATCTAAAGCCGGGTCAGAACGTGCTGGTCTGGGGTGCATCGGGCGGACTGGGGTCTTATGCGATCCAGTTGATCAACACGGCGGGTGCAAACGCGATTGGCGTTATTTCAGATGAAAGCAAACGCCAGTTTGTGATGGATTTGGGGGCCAAAGGGGTTCTCAATCGCAAAGACTTCGATTGCTGGGGCCAATTGCCCACTGTGAACACGCCTGAATATGCGACATGGTTCAAAGAGGCGCGCAAATTTGGTGCTGCGATCTGGGCGATCACTGGCAAGGGTAACAACGTCGATATGGTGTTTGAACATCCGGGCGAGGCGACATTCCCTGTATCCACGCTGGTGTGCAAAAAAGGCGGTATGGTAGTGATCTGTGCGGGTACCACAGGCTTCAACCTGACGTTCGACGTGCGCTACATGTGGATGCACCAGAAGCGTTTACAAGGCAGTCACTTTGCCCACCTTCAGCAGGCCTCATCCGCCAACAAACTGATGCTTGAGCGGCGCTTGGATCCGTGCATGTCCGAAGTGTTTGAGTGGAACGACCTTCCAGAGGCGCATATGAAGATGAAGCGCAATGAACATAAACCCGGCAACATGTCGGTCTTGGTTCAGGCCCCAATAACGGGTTTGCGCACGCTGGAAGACGCTTTAGAGGCGCGCAGCTAACCAGCCATTGTTTCGATATCAGAGACAATAGCCCGTTCACCGCGCCAGTGGTGAGCGGGCTTTTTTGTGTCAAATTTTGAAACTCATTAAATCAATGACTTACATATCCTGCCCTCGCTATTTCTGGGGAGTTGATATTTGCGAATATTCACGATTCATTTACACATGCTAAGGTTGTATTAATGCTTTGTTAACCATTTAAAGGCGATCTTACAGATGCGACATGATTGGATTTTAGACGTTCTGGCTGATCTAAAGGTATTTGCGCAATCTAGTGATTTGCCCGGTTTGGCAGAGCAACTGGATGACACCGCAATGGTTGCCTTGGCCGAGATCGCCGCCCATGAGGAAAGGACCCGCGGGCACGCAAATGGTAACACAAAAGCATCTGGAGAAAATACTGGAGCGGTTGGAGCAAGCTGAAACACTTGATGGTTTACAAACCGCAAGTGTGACCCTGCGCGACACCCTGGATGTGGGTCACATCGCCTATCATTGGGTCGATTCCGCTGGTGATCAATATGGTTGTGGGACGTATTCCATTGCCTGGCAAGAACGGTATCTCGACAAAAATTATCTGCGCATTGATCCGGTTGTTATCGGTTGTTACCAACGATTTCATCCAGTCGATTGGAAGCGTTTGGATTGGTCCAGCAAAGCGGCGCGCGCATTTCTATCGGAATCCATCGAATATGGCTTGGGCAATCAGGGGTATTCCGTTCCCATCCGTGGCCCTAACGGGCAATTCGCACTGTTTTCTGTAAACCATTCCTGTAGCGACGAGGCATGGGCCGATTTTACCGAATTGCACCGACGCGACCTAATCTTGATCGCGCATTACTTTAACGAAAAGGCGTTGGAGTTTGAGCCAGAGCGAACGCCTGAACAATCTCAAGCCCTTAGCCCACGTGAGGTGGATGCGCTTACGCTGCTGGCAATCGGGTACAGCCGCGCACAGGTTGCAAATACACTGGCAATTTCAGAGCATACCTTGCGGGTCTATATTGAAAGTGCGCGCTTTAAACTGGGCGCGTTGAATACAACGCATGCTGTTGCGCGCGCGCTAAGTCGTGGATTGATTGTCGTCTGAACCGCCGTTGCCAAAAGGCGCAAATAAGCGCGCGCACCAATTAGTCGATCTTAATAAACGCTGGGCTAACTCTTTATCAATTCTTATGGTTAAGAGGGAGGATAGGGTATGCTGCGCTACCTATACGGTACTGAGCTTTGCAAATTTCCGCGCTTGGCACGTCAGATGTTTCACGACCGCGCGGATCAATTCAAAACGCGGCTCGGCTGGGATGTGACTCTGAATGATGCGGGCGAAGAGCGTGATGAATATGACGCGATCAATCCGCTCTATGTCATCTGGGAACAGCCTGACGGCAGCCACGGCGGGTCGATGCGTTTTCTACCCACAACAGGCCCGGTGATGGTGAACGATCATTTTGGTCATTTGACCACAGGGCCGATTGTCAGTCCGCTGATTTGGGAATGTACTCGGTTTTGTCTGTCACGCGAGGCGGGCCCGATGGTGGCCGCAGGTCTGATGCTGGGCGGTGGTGAGATCATGATGGGCTTTAGCGTAAAGCACTTTGTTGGCGTTTTTGATGCTCGAATGGTGCGGATATATCGCATGATTGGGTCATCACCAGAGGTATTGGGCAGCGAAGGTTTGGGGCGTAACAAAATTTCGGTTGGCCTTTGGGAATTTACTCCTGATGCGCAGGCAAAGGTCGCTGCGCGGGCAGGTGTGACCCCGGCGCAATCGCGGTTTTGGTTTGACCATAGCTTTTCCGGCACACGGCCGGGAGGATGGGCCAGAACTGGGTAACTTTAACAAACCTATCTGGCCCCCGGCGCGCCCCTCACGTAGGGTCGCGCCATGAACATTCCC
>CALKXT010000037.1 GCA_938003685.1 uncultured Sulfitobacter sp.
CACAACGGCCAAACCCATGCGCGATATGCGCCGCAAGGGGACATGGCGCGTGATTTGTATGAGGCGATGGAAACCGCACGCTGCGAGGCTGTGGGCGCGCGCGATATGCCGGGCACTGCCGGGAATATCGATGTAAAGATCAAGTTCGAAGCATTGCGCAAAGGTTATGATCAGGCAAAGCAGGCCAGCGATGTGCCCCTTGCCACTGCTGCTGGATATATGGTCCGCCACTTGGCAACGGGTCGCCCACTGCCACCCGGCGCGGATAACGCGATGGAACTCTGGCGCGGCTTTATCGAAGACAGCGCAGGCGGATCGTTAGACACATTGTCCGATGTGCTGGACGACCAAGCGGCGTTTGCTAAATTTGCCCGCAAAATGATCAGCGACTTGGGCTATGGCGATCAGTTAGGCGATGATCCTGACCAGATGGACGAGGATCAAGAGGACGAGGCCGAAGAAGGGGCAGAGGAAGAACAAGACCCTGACAGCACGGGTCAGGATGATCAGGACGACGAAGAATCCGAAGGCACGCCAGAACAATCCCAAGAAGACAGCCAAGACGCATCCCAAGCTCAGATTAGCATGGATGAAATGGCGGATCAGGAGTTGGGCGAAGAAGCAGAAATGCCAGAGGGCGACGCCCCGATGGAGCCACCTACCCCGCAGCCTGTCTCAGATGCCGATCCGAATTACCTGGTCTACATGGACAGCGAAGATGAGGTGATTGGTGCCGAAGATTTGGCTGATCCGGTCGAATTGGAACGCCTGCGCGCCTATCTGGATCAACAGCTGGAGCCGCTCAAAGGTGCTGTCAGCCGCTTGGCCAACAAATTACAGCGCCGCTTGCAGGCACAACAAAATCGGTCTTGGGAATTTGATCTGGAAGAAGGCACTCTTGATGCCGGACGTCTTGCCCGGATCGTTGCCAACCCCACCACGCCACTGTCCTTTAAGGTCGAAAAAGACACCGAATTTCGCGATACCTGCGTGACCCTCTTGCTTGATAACTCCGGTTCAATGCGTGGGCGTCCGATTTCGATTGCCGCGATCTGTGCTGATGTTCTGGCCCGAACTTTGGAGCGTTGCAACGTCAAGGTCGAGATCCTTGGTTTTACAACCCGCGCGTGGAAAGGCGGCCAAGCCCGTGAGGCATGGCTCAACGATGGCCGCCCCGTACAGCCCGGCCGTTTGAACGATCTGCGCCACATCATCTACAACTCCGCAGACGCCCCATGGCGGCGGACCCGAGATAATCTGGGCCTGATGATGAAAGAAGGGCTGCTGAAAGAAAACATCGACGGTGAGGCACTGGAATGGGCGCACCGCCGGATGATGGCACGCCATGAAGCGCGCAAGATTCTGATGGTGATTTCAGATGGTGCGCCGGTGGATGACAGCACGCTGTCGGTGAACCCGGCCAATTACCTAGAAAAGCACCTGCGTGATGTGATTGCCATGGTCGAAAAACGCCGCGCTGTGGAACTGCTCGCGATTGGTATCGGGCATGACGTGACACGCTATTATGAACGCGCTGTGACGATCACCGATGTGGAACAATTGGCGGGCGCAATGACCGAACAACTTGCCGCCCTGTTTGACAGTGATCCACGTGCACGGGCGCGCGTTATGGGGATGCGCCGCGCGGGCTGAGGCACCGGAATTTTGTGTATTTGAAGAACAATAAAGGAGGGGGCGATGTTCCAGAGTTTCGAGGTCACTGCACGGCCGGAACAGGGGCCGCCCCGCCTGAAAGATTTACGCGCTGAACTGGTGAGCGAGGGGTTGGATGGTTTCCTGATCCCGCGCGCAGATGCCCATCAAGGTGAATATGTTGCGCCCCGTGATGATCGACTGGCTTGGATCACAGGGTTCACAGGATCAGCAGGCTTTTGCGCGGCATTGCACACTGTCGCGGGTGTTTTCATCGATGGGCGATACCGCACGCAGGTCAAAGCCCAAGTCGCCTCCGATTTTACGCCCGTCCCTTGGCCCGAAGTCAGCCTTGCAGAATGGTTGATTGAGCAACTGCCAAACGGTGGCGTGATTGGCTTTGATCCGTGGCTGCACACCCCCGGTCAACTGGCAGGTCTTGATGACGCGCTTGCGGGCAGTGGCATTGAAATGCGCCGCTCTGACAACCTTGTTGATCGGATTTGGACAGATCAACCTGCCGCCCCCATGCAAGAGGCCAAAGCCCACCCGCTAGAGTTTGCTGGAGAAAACCACGCTGACAAACGCGCGCGTTTGGGCAAGGTTTTGCATGATGCAGGCCAGACTGCGGCAGTCATCACTTTACCCGATAGTTTGAATTGGCTTTTAAACATTCGGGGGGGTGATATTGCGCGCAACCCTGTTGCACATGGATTTGGTGTTTTGCATGCCAGCGGTGCCGTTGATCTGTTTATTGAGCCAAGCAAGGTTGCCGCACTTTTGGATCATCTAGGGGGGCAAGTCACGGTACATGCACCGGATCAGTTATTGAGGTACCTTGACACCCTGCCCGGCCCGGTGCGTTTGGATAAACAAAGCGCGCCAGTGATCATTGCGGATGCTTTAGATAGGCAACTGGTCTGGGGGGATGACCCTTGCGCCCTGCCTAAGGCCTGTAAAAACGCTGCTGAAATTGCTGGATCTGCTGAGGCGCATCTGCGCGACGGTGCCGCCCTGTGTGAGTTGCTTTCATGGCTCAACGCGCAACCAGTCAACAGCCTGAGCGAAACCCAAGTTGTCTCGCAGCTTGAGGCCTATCGCCGCCGCGACAATGCGCTGCGCGACATCAGTTTTGAAACCATCGCTGGCACCGGACCAAACGGTGCGATCATGCATTACCGGGTGACGACAGAAACTGATAGCACCTTAGAGGACGGGCATTTATTGGTGCTGGATTCTGGTGGTCAATATCTAGATGGCACCACGGATATCACCCGTACCATCGCCATCGGGACACCTTCGGATGAGGCACGAACTGCCTTTACACGTGTCCTTGCTGGCATGATCGGGATGAGCCGTCTGCGCTGGCCTGTTGGGCTGGCGGGGCGCGATATTGAAATGATAGGGCGGATGCCGCTGTGGTTGGCAGGTCAAGATTTTGATCATGGTTTGGGACACGGCGTTGGCGCATACCTAAGCGTGCATGAAGGGCCGCAACGCTTGAGCAAGGTCAGCCATGTGCCGCTACAATCCGGGATGATCCTATCCAATGAGCCGGGGTATTACCGCGAAGGTGCCTTTGGTATTCGTATTGAAAATCTGTTGGTCGTGCGCAAGGCACCTGATTTGCCGGGTGGTGATGCACATCGCAAGATGCTGGATTGGCAAACACTAAGCTTTGCGCCCATTGACCAACGCTTGATCATGCCTGAATTGCTTGAGCCTGCCGCGCGCGATTGGTTAAATACCTACCATGCCGAGGTTGCACAAAAGATTGGGCCACGCCTATCCTCAGAAGCGAAACTGTGGTTGGATGCTGCAACAGCGCCGCTTTAGGTGCCACATATCAGACGCTTAAAGGGGTAATATAATGGCGGATCATATAAAGATCACACCAGCACCAGGAACATGGACGGTGCGCGCAGGTGGTGCCGTATTGGGCGAAACCACACAAGCCTTGGAACTGAGTGAAGGCGATTATCCGGCGGTGATCTACTTCCCGCGCCAAGATATTGCGATGGCGTTTTTAGATACTTCTGAAAAAACCAGCCACTGTCCGCACAAGGGGGATGCCAGCTATTTCTCTGTAGTCACAAAAAGTAGGACATTGCAGAACGCGGTGTGGTCCTATGAGGACCCAAAGGAAAGCGTGGCAGCCATCAAAGACCACCTCGCTTTCTATCCGATGGACGAAATTACGGTTGAGCAACTATAGGCGAGCCCGCCGCAAAGTTCGCAATCCAGCTGGTATCTTCCGCCAAAGACTCAGGATCAGTGTGTTCCAAGACCGCAATTACTTCACCATTATACGTCAGGATGGTGTCATTATCGGCTGATGGAACGCTGGATATCTCCAAATTCGCTTCGAGTTCTTCAGCGGTGTAAGGCGTGCCATCTGCGTCGCGCAGCAACAATGTCTCGTTGGAGGCATAGTCAAAGTCAGTGACCGTCACTGCGCCCGGTGCCGTTGCTGCATCGTCGAATTGAATAACAAAGTTGTCGATGCCGTCACTGCCCGTCAAGATATCGCCCATGTCACCGACAAGAGTATCTTCACCAAGACCACCGATCACGGTGTCAGACTCACCGATGATGCCATGTTGTTCGGTTGCATCGATCAAGTCATCGCCTGCCCGACCCAATAGACGGTCAGAACCCGCGCAATCGGTGATGGTGTCGTTACCGTTTTGACCATCGATGATGTCATCACCAAAACCGCCATCAAGGACATCCGCACCACGACCACCGTGAATGGTGTCATTGCCGTCGCCACCTTGAACGGTGTCATTCTGGTCGCCACTGTCGATCAGATCATCACCTTCACCGCCATCAATGACGTCACAACCGTTGTTGCCCAAGATTGTATCAAAGCCGGTCCCACCAAACATGACTTCGGAGCCACGGCCACCGATCAATAGATCGTCGCCCGCATCACCATACAATTCGTTATGACCAATTTCAGAGGTCAGAACATCATTGCCCTCACCGCCATACATCGTGTCATTGCCAAAACCGCCATCGATTGTATCGTTGCCGTTGTCGCCGCTTAATAGGTCATTACCCTGATTGCCATAAATCAGATCATCACCATCAGCACCTGCAATGTCATCATTCCCGATACCGCCAACGATGCTGTCACTGCCGTCAGTACCAAGAATTGGATCATCGGCATCTGTGCCAAGGATCACACTGTCGAACCCTCCAGATCCGGGCAGCGTATCCGCACCAGGGTTTGATGGATCATGCGTTCCCGGATCCGGATTATACGGGTCTAAGGTTGGTGCGTCCGGATCATGTGGAGCGACAACATTTTCATCATTGTCGTCATCACCATCAAAGATACCAAAAGCCAACAAACCCACACCGAGTAACGGCAATATTAAAGCAACAGACATTTTCAACCCCCTACAAATTGTTAACAAAGAGTTAACGGGCAATGAATGTCCTTGGAAAGGGTATAATTAACCTTTTGTTAACATACTTTTGGGATTTTGTCGCCCGCAGTGAAACAATCACAAGTGCCCCACATTGTTGCCAAAGAATTGGAAACAGTCAGGAATGTTCCTCAGCAGCTGTCGCCGCCAAAGCGCGGTTGTATGCCTTGAGCGCATCGACGTGAAATAGTGCCCCAAGCAGTTCGGGCGGAGCGTCTACTGAAAGGGTCACAACCGGAATAAACCGCGCTGAGGATTGTTCAAAAATCGGCATCGCGGCCTCTAGAGTTGCGGAACCATCAATATAGGTCCCGGCGTTGATCAACTCCCAACAGGTATCCTCATCAGCAGCACGTTCGTCATCTGGGCTGCGCATGATGCGCGCCACCATGAACATCGACAAAAGGTATGCCTGCGGCCCTGCGGCCAAATGAATGCCGCGCCGCTCCATCTGGGTTAGGAAAAAGCTACGATCGACAATACGCGATGCCAATGCGGTGGACATGCTAACCGCGACCATCACGGCAAGGCCCGTTTGCCAGTCCCCGGTCAATTCAAACACAATAAGAGTGGTCGAAATTGGTGCGCCAAGGACCGCCGCGGCCACAGCACCCATTCCCGCGAGGGCATAAAGGGAGGATGAACCGGACACATCCGGGAAAATACCCGTCGCAATCAAACCAAAAGCCAGACCCGCAAGTGCGCCAATCATCAAAGACGGTGAAAACACGCCCCCCCCCATGCGTCCTCCCAGCGTGATCGACACCGCCGCAACCTTGAGCATCGCAAACACTATGGCGTCATACAGCCCCAATTGCCCCGTCAGCGCCGTTGACATGGTTTCATATCCAACCCCGATGATATGGGGAAACCACAGCGCCAGCGCGCCCAACATCGCCCCCGCCACAGCGGGTCGCAACCAGCGCGGCAACCCCGTGCGATCTTGTACATAATTGCCGAAATCCTCAGCCCAGAAAATGCTGCGCATCAAAGCGACAGCGATCAGGCCACAAGTCAGGCCAAGCAACAAAAAGGCTGGCAATTCGACGTAAAACTGCAAATCACCATATGTCGGCAAGACAAATTCAGTCACCCCACCGAACTCAAGGCGATTGATCACCGTGCCGGCCACGGACGCAATGACGATAGGCGCAAAGGCATGCACCGCAAAATGGCGCAACACGACTTCTAAAGCGAACAATGCACCCGCAATCGGGGCATTAAAGCTGGCTGACACCCCCGCGGCCACGGCGCAGCCCAACAGATCGCGACCAGTGATCCCATCTGCATTAATTCGACGGCTGACCCATGTTGAAATGACACCTGCCATATGCACGACAGGTCCTTCACGTCCGGACGATCCCCCCGTACTCAACGTGATCCATGACGCGATTGCTGATGCGATGCCTGCGCGCGTTTCAACCCGACCATCGTGCAAGGCCGCGCCCAAAATCACATCCCCTACAGAACGCGCGCGCGCATCTTTGGTAAAATTGTGCAAAATCAATCCGACGGTCAAACCACCAAAGGTTGGGATCAGAATAACCCAGAACCACGGCAATCCAGAAATGAAGCTGTGCAGGTGCTGAACATCATCCGTGCCATAAACAGTGGCTTGTAACCAGTTGATCCCTTTGCGGAAAAAAAGCGCGGCAAAGCCCGCTGCGATACCGATCAATAGGGCAATAAACCAAAAGGTAATCTTGCCCGGCCCACGGGTGCGGATCACGTCCCACCCCATGCGGCAGGATGCTTTGGCGAGGTTGATCTGATGCTTTAAAAAAGAGGGGGCAGGATCATTCATGTTGCGCCATGATCAGACTGACAGCAGTCCAAGGTCAAGCGGTTGCGTTGAATTGTGGCCTTAAATCGATTGGATTTGAGTGTTTGCCCCCACATCAGCCCGCCAACAAAACCTCTGCCGCGGCACGCGCCGCATCGGTGATCACATCACCCGCCAACATACGCGCAACCTCGTCCACCCGTTCAGGTGGCGACAACGGCACCACCGTAGAGGTCGTCATGCCCTTGCTGACCGCCTTTTCAACGCGCCAATGGTGCGCGCCAAGGGCGGCAACCTGCGGCGAATGGGTGACGACCAACACTTGACCATCCCCTGCCAAGGCTGCCAAGCGACGCCCGACAGCATCCGCAGTTGCCCCACCAACGCCACGGTCAATTTCGTCAAAGATCAACGTAAGACCCGACTGTCCTTGGGTTAAACAGACCTTGAGCGCTAATAAGAAACGGCTCAGTTCACCACCCGACGCAATCTTGCCCAATGGCCCGGCGGGGGCACCTGGGTTTGTTGCAACTGTGAAGGAAACCGCGTCCTGGCCTTCTGGCCCGGCGTCCTCGGTCATGATCTGTGTTTCAAAGACGGCGCGTTCCATTTTGAGAGGGGCCAGTTCAGATGAAACTGCCTTATCCAATTTTCCCGCAGCTTTGCGACGTGCGCTGCTCAGTGCCTCGGCACCCGCATCATAAGCGGCCTGTGCATCACTGACGGCCTGCTCCAAGGCCGCTTGCTGCGCCTCACCTGCGTCGAGCGCATCCAGCTTGCCACGCAATGTGTCGGCAAATCCTGCAAGTTCGTCAGGCGCGACTTCATGTTTGCGCGCCAAGGCTCTGATTGCGAACAATCGTTCTTCGGCCTCTTCCAACTCAACAGGATTGAACGACATCGCATCAATGGCGTCGGCAACGCCGGACATCGCATCATCCAATTCCATCATCGCCCGGTTTAGGGCCGCCAAGGGTGCCTCAAGAGCGCCTTCGGCCTTGTGGGCCACGCCATCTAGCCACCGCAATGCATCGCCAAGCTTGGTTTCCGCACCGCCCTGCCCCATGATCTCATAGGCGTTAACGACGTCCGCGCGGATCTTTTCAGCGCCCTGCATCAGACGGCGCTTGCTATCCAGTACGGCCTCTTCACCAGCCTCTGGGTCAAGCTTGTCTAACTCTGCGACCGCGTGGCGCAAGAATTCTTCTTCGGCTTTGATCGCCTCGCGTTCAGCAGCAGCTAAAGCCAAAGCTTTGCGCGCCCCCGCCAATGCTGTCCATGCGCTACGCACTTTGGATTTTGCTTTGTCGTTGCCCGCAAAATCATCCAAGATCGCACGATGGCCGCGTGGGTTTAGCAACCCGCGATCATCGTGTTGGCCGTGCAATTCGACCAAGGTCTCTGACAATTCACGCAGCACGTCGCCCGAACACCGCCGGTCATTCACCCACGCGGTTTTGCGACCATCACGTGAATTGATCCGCCTCAAAATCAATTCTTCGCCGCCCGGCAATCCGGCTTCTTCTAACACGGCATGGGCAGGGTGATCAGCGGGTAAATCGAACCAAGCCGTCACTTCACCTTGATCCGCACCTTGGCGCACAAGATCAGCGCGCCCGCGCCAGCCCAACACAAAACCCAGCGAATCCAACAAGATAGATTTACCCGCACCGGTTTCTCCAGTCAGAACATTAAGACCCGGCTGAAACCCAAGTTCCAGCCGGTCGATGATCAACATGTCCGAAATATCAAGTCCGCGCAGCATATTTTTGCACCGTAGGTGGGGTGAGGTCCACCGCCCCTACAACCACTCGCCCTTGATCGTCTGGCGATATACAGCACCCAGCCAGTTGTTCTTGTAGAACTTTGGCTGAAGCCCCTGCCCGGTCAACAGCTTATAACTGTCTTCGTACCAATCCGTAGACTTGAAGTTATGCCCAAGGATCGCACCTGCGGTCTGGGCTTCTCGTTTGAGGCCCAAGGCAAGATATGCCTCAACCAAACGATGCAGCGCCTCTGGTGTGTGGGTCGTCGTCTGGAAATCTTCCACAACAACGCGGAAACGGTTGATTGCTGAAGTATAGTGATCACGACGCAGATAATAGCGCCCGATCTCCATCTCTTTGCCAGCAAGGTGGTCAAACGCCAGATCAAATTTGAGAATCGCAGACTTTGCATATTCGCTGTCTGGATAGTTTTCGATCACTTTGCGCAAAGACTGAAGCGCTTGGAATGTCAGACCTTGATCACGGCCAACTTCGTCAATCTGATCATAATAGCTAAGCGCCAGAAGATACTGCGCGTAAGCTGCATCATCATCATCTGGGAAAAAATCAATGAACCGTTGTGCTGCTGATCGACTATTGGGGTAATCTTGATCTTGGTGATAAGAAAACGCCTGCATGATCAATGCGCGCTTGGCCCATTCGGAATAGGGATAAAGCCGCTCAATCTCAGCAAAATAGAATGCAGCCTCGTCAGGCTTCTTGCGGTTGAGTTCAAATTCGCCACGCTCAAAAATCTGCTCAGCAGAGTAGGTCTCAAGCGGAATTTCCTGCGGGTTGAAGAAGTTGTTAGTAAAACGGCCTGCATCGCGGTCACCACCGCACGCTGCAAGAGCCGCCACAACGCAAACCGCACCGATCACCCGCATACGCGGCCCTGCGTTTGTCATGCCTGCATCCTTTGCGTCGTTTGCCCGATTTGCAACATTTTTAATCGTCATACTCATGGTCATATGACCCCTCTTGGCCTCTTTGCTAGCACAATATTTTGCGTTGCAAAACGCCCATTCCACACTTAGCAGCGTCGCATCACACAAAAGCGATGCTCAGCAGCTAAATTAACCCTCGAGGTTGGATACATGGCCTTGCCAAAGCAATCAATGCCCCCGGTCCAATCCTCTGTTGTATTTGGAAAAATTGCGGCAAATGCGCGGCGCATGTTATGCGACCTGCGGCACCTCGTCCCAGACCAACCCATGGCCAGGCAGACGGGATGCTTGTTGCGCATCGCATTCGATCATGCGCACCGCACCCGGTGTCGCAAACAATTTGCGCAGTAATGTGTTGGTCAACGAGTGGCCTGCACGCTTACCAGTGTAATGGCCCAGCAATGGCGCACCGGCCAACGCCAGATCACCCAAAGCATCCAGCATCTTGTGACGCACAGGTTCGTCCGCGTGACGCAAGCCACCGGGGCTGACCACATGGTCGCCTTCAAATACCACAGCGTTTTCGCCAGATTTACCACCCAAAGCCAGACCATTGGCCTGCATCGCGTCCACATCCGCCTGACGGCAAAATGTACGGCTGTCACACAGTTCACGTGCGAAAGAACCGTTGTTCATGACCAATGATTTCTGCTGGTGGCCAATTGCGGCATCTACGAAATCAATTTCAAAATCAATGCGCAACGTGTTGGACGGTGCAAGTGTTGCGGTTGCATCGCCCTCTGTAACACTGACAGTCTTGAGAACTTCAAACGCCATAACAGGTGCTGCCAAACGACGGATGCCGCGCTGCATGAAACCACGTACAAAGGGAATCGCAGATCCATCAAGAATAGGCACTTCGGGGCCATCAATTTCGACGAGCGCATTGTGAATACCACACCCAGCGAGCGCTGCCATCAAATGCTCAACAGTTGAGATCGACAGGCCTGTCGCATTTTCCAACTTGGTGCACAGCGGTGAACGGTTCACCGCGTCCCAGCGTGCGGGAATCATCCGATCACCAACAGCAACATCAGAGCGCGAGAACCAGATGCCATGATGCGCGCCAGCAGGACGTACAGTTACAGTCGCAGGGCGGCCTGTGTGCAGGCCCTTCCCAGTAAAGCTGATCGCTGATTTGATCGTGTTCTGCACTAGATACATCCTTACGATTCTCAGACCGATGTCTAAGTTCACTTTGGATTAAGGGGGCTGGCAATAATTAACAACACAACCTTTGTAACCAACTGAAACATGGGTGAAACAATTGGGCGCAAACGCGCTCGCAGATTTATAACACGTTGATTTAAATGCAAAAAGGGCCGCCAATTGGCAGCCCCTTCCGTACAAGATGTGACTGGATTAGTTCGCCTGACGGCGCAAAAACGCAGGGATTTCGATGCGTTCCTGATCTGCATCGGGCGTTTCTTGCGGCTGAGGTGCCGCAGCCGAGGCGCGTGTCTGCACTGGTGGCTGCTGGCGCGCGGGGCGTTGCTGATGCGTTTCGCCCTCTGCGTGCCCCGTCATCCGGTTGATCAGAGAGTTAATACCAAAGCGTGGCTTGTCCCCTGCTGGTGCTTGCTGTGGTGCCGCAGCTTGCTGTTGTTGCTGCTGCGGTTGTGCAGCAACAGGGCGCTGCTGTTCTGGCGTTGCACGTTGCGCGGCGGCGCGCAAACGGGCCATTGCCTCTGGTGATGGTGTGCCGGGGGTTGGCGCACGCGGCGCAACAAATGCTTCCGGCTCAGCTTCCAGAGTTTCCTCTTGGCGCGGTTCAAATGCAGCAACCTGAGGCTGATACGCAGGTGCAGGCAAACCGTCATTGTCGGTTGCTGTTTCTTCAGCAAATATATCTTCGGCTTGATCTTCTGCCGCAGCGCGCTGAACATCCAAATCGTCAAACATTTGCGTCTGTGTACGCTCTTGCGCGACGGCTGCTGCCATCGGCGCAGCAGCTGCTTGCGCTTCTTCAGCAATCACTTGCTGCTGCAAAGGTTGGCTCATCGGGCGACGTGGTACTGGCATTTCAGTATTCACATCAGTGGCATCAATACCCGTTGCAACAACGCTGACGCGCATCATGCCACCAAGGTTTTCGTCCATTGTAGACCCAACAATAATGTTCGCCTCTGGATCAACCTCTTCGCGAATGCGGTTGGCTGCTTCATCAAGTTCGAACAAGGTAAGATCGTCACCACCAGTGATGTTGATAAGAACACCCTTGGCACCGCGCAAACTGATCTCGTCCAGTAGCGGGTTGGCGATGGCTTTCTCAGCAGCTTGGATCGCGCGATCTTCGCCCTCTGCCTCGCCTGTGCCCATCATCGCCTTGCCCATTTCGTCCATCACGGCACGAACATCAGCAAAGTCGAGGTTGATCAGGCCCGGACGTACCATCAAGTCAGTCACGCCCTTAACACCTTGGTACAAAACATCATCCGCCATGGAGAACGCTTCGGTAAATGTCGTCTTTTCATTCGCCAAACGGAACAGGTTTTGGTTTGGAATGATGATCAGCGTATCAACAACCTTTTGCAACGCTTCAACACCGTCTTCGGCCTGACGCATGCGCTTGGCACCCTCAAACTGAAACGGCTTGGTGACAACACCAACGGTCAAAACACCCAATTCACGCGCGGCCTGCGCGATAATCGGCGCGGCCCCTGTGCCTGTACCACCGCCCATACCAGCAGTGATAAAGCACATGTGCGCGCCCGCCAGATGATCCACGATCTGTTCAATTGATTCTTCGGCAGCGGCAGCACCAACAGTTGCGCGCGCACCCGCACCCAAACCTTCGGTGACTTTGATCCCAAGCTGAACGCGGTTTTCGGCTTTTGCTTGCTGCAAGGCCTGCGCGTCCGTGTTGGCAACGACAAAGTCAACGCCATCCAGGTTCTTTTCGATCATGTTATTGACCGCGTTGCCACCGGCACCGCCAACACCAAACACGGTGATACGGGGTTTCAGATCTTCCTGTCCGGGCATCGAAAGGTTGAGTGTCATGTGCTGTCCGCCTGTTTTTTTGCCCACGTCCCGCGGGATTTTTCGTACCAAATTCCCATAATCTTAACGGCATGGGACCGTAACGTCACCTATAAAACGCCAATTAGACGCTAAATATGGGCAATTTCTTGCCTGTTTTGACCTTATCTTGGTCATAGCACCGCATTTTGCGGTTACCAGTTGTCTCGAAACCATTTTACGGCGCGTTTCAGCGACCGTGACGGATACCGATCCGCCGGAATATCAAAGTCCCACCATTCGTCTTGAGGGTTCGCCGCGAACAGCGACAACCCCACCGCAGAAGCAAAGCTGGGGCCGGTTGCGGCTTGTGGCAAACCATGCACGCGCAAGGGGCGACCAAGGCGGACCTGCTGTCCTAAAATCTTGCTCGCCAATCCATCAAGGCCGGGGATTTGGCTGCCACCACCTGTCAGTACAATCTGCTGACTGGGCAAATGGTCAAAGCCCGCGGCATCCAGACGCACGCGGACTTCTTCCAAAATTTCCTCAACGCGCGGGCGCATGATACCAATCAATTCAGCACGGCTGGCCGTGCGGCGATCATGTTCATAATCCCCGGTTTCACCGCCGATCTCGATCATCTCGCGATCATCCATGCCTGTGGCATGAACGCCGCCATAAAACGTCTTGATCCGTTCGGCATTTGCCGTCGGCACCTGCAAACCCATCGAAATATCGCTGGTGATGTGATCGCCACCCATCCGCACTGTGTCTGCAAAGATCATGTGTTTCTTGATAAAGATCGACACAGAGGTCGACCCGCCACCAAGATCAATACAGGCGGCACCCAGTTCTTGTTCGTCCTCAACCAAAGACGAAATGCCCGACACATAAGCAGATGACGCAATACCCGCCAATTCCAGATCACAGCGTTTAATACAGTGCGCCAAGTGCTGAACAGCGGCAGCATCAACAGTCAGCATGTGCATATCGACCGACAAAGCATTGCCCAGTTGTCCGCGCGGATCGCTCAAACCTGACCGATGATCGAGCGCAAAATTTACCGGCTGCGCATGCAGCACCTCACGGCCTTCGCCGTATTCTGGTACATCGCAGCTGGCCAAAACCTGTGCCACGTCTTGCTCAGAAACAACCTGCCCTTCCAAATCAATCTCAGCGTCCAAACCATAGCTGCGCGGCTCCCCACCTGAGAAACACGCGATCACATGATCAACACGGATACCTGCCATCTTTTGCGCAGCTTGCAAGGCCGTGCGAATAGCGCGTTCGGTTTCACCCATCGCGCAAATCTCACCAAAGCGCACACCACGTGAACGCGTCGTCGCAGCACCAATGACCCGGAACCCCGACTGCCCCGCGAGTGACCCAATCTCACCCTCAGAATCCAACTGGCCCGCACCATCAAAGCGCAAGACAAGGCAGGCAATCTTGGAACTACCCACGTCCAAAATTGCAACCACGCCGCGCTGCATCGCCAATTTGCGCATGTGGCGCATAGATCGCTGGCTATCGTAAAGATCCATCATTGTTACTGTCCTGCACTCTGCCTGATGTGCCACCATTCGCGGGTAGCATCTTCGTTCATTCTTACTGTTGGTCTTTGCGCCAACCGCATGTCCACCCGCGATACATCGCGCGTGAGAATTTCTTGGGCACGCTCCAGCGCGATCACCCGTTCCAGCGCCTGTAACGCACCAAGCTCGGGCAACATGATCCGCTGATCACGGTCCAGCACCACATCCCAACGTCGCTCGCCCATCCGCACAACGCCGCGCAAACGATCACCAAGTGCGGTCGCGGTACGGGTCAAACGCAATGCCTCTGACACATGACGCGGTGCGCCCTGCCCTGCGATTAATGGCAAATGTCCATATTCGGCACGCGAGGACACTTCATTTACATGCGCGCCTGTTTCATCAACCAGCGCCAAGCCATCCGCACTACGCCAGATGGCAACCGGCACACGTGGTGTCACATCAACATGCAAAACACCGCCCGGACGGATACGCACAGAGGCTTTTTTAATACCATTCAGCGCAGATATTTCTTTACGGATTTCAGCCAAATCCAGATCAAACGAACTTTGCGGAAACCGCAGTGGCACAGCTGCGCGAATGTCAGCGGCCAAAGCCCCTTCTGCGCCATCAATCGCCATCATCTTGACCATAAACTCTGGCCGTTCTTCAATGCTGGCACGCGCATCAGCAACCGCATCTGTGATTGCGCTACGGCGACCTTCGTCTGCCAGATAAATCGTGCCTGCCAACAAGGTCACGCAAAACGGCACTCCGACTCGCAGGCCAAACCGGAAGGTTGGCGTCAACATCAACCGCTGCATCCGCCATGCCCAGCGTGAGGGGGCCGGATCAGATTTACTAACCGCCTTTTTAACTGACGTTTTAGATGGGTTACGGATCACCTTGAACATGAGGCATCCTCCAGCATCCACGCACACAGATCAGGGAACGAAACCCCAACCGCTTGCGCCTGCTCCGGTGACAGCGATGTGGCGGTCATACCGGGCTGCGTGTTTGTCTCAAGCAGTACGAGACCAGCGGCACCTTTCGCCTCATCCCAGCGGAAATCCGTGCGGCTCACACCGCGACACCCCAAAGCGTCATGTGCTTTCAATGCGTACACTAAACACAGTTCAAAAATCTCGACAGGTACATCGGCAGGCACAATGTGGCTCGATCCGCCCTCTTTGTACTTTGCATCGTAATCATACCACCCGGTTGTGATGATATCGGTCACGGTCAACGCCCGGCCATCCATCACTGTGGTGGTCAACTCACGACCCGGCGCGAACGCCTCGACCATCACAAATTCGGGCATGTCATCATCAAGTTGCGGCGGCCCGTTATTTTCTTCACCCACCAGATAGACTCCAACGCTGGAGCCTTCATTGTTAGGCTTCACCACGTAAGGCGGTGCCATCACATGCGATGTGCGCACATTGGATGCGGCAGCAATCACGCTCTCGACCACAGGCAGTCCCGCCGCACGGTACACGTCCTTGGTGCGCTGCTTGTCCATCGCCAATGACGAGGCCAACACACCGGAATGCGAATACGGGATACCCATCCATTCCAGCAATCCCTGCACGCAGCCATCCTCACCCCAACGGCCATGCAAACAATTCAGCACAGCATCTGGTTTGAGGTCTGCCAAAACGCCAGCAAGGTCGGGGCCTGCATCGACCTCGACTACATTATATCCACCATGTTCCCGCAATGCGGCGGCGCACGCGCGCCCAGAATCCAACGACACCTCACGCTCAGCCGAGGGGCCACCCATCAATACCGCCACTGTCGGGGTTTGTCTGCTCGACGTGCCCACTATGTGCCTAACTTGTCCCGGACCTTTTGCGGCCCTTATTGTCATTTTTAGTGCCGCTTTGCGGCTTATGCCTCGTTTTGATCATTTGCGGCTTGCGCCGCGTGCTTCGGTTCATCCAAAAATTCACCGATGCGCATGATTTCCCATTCTAGCCTTAATCCACTTGAATCGTAAACCTTTTTTCGCACCTCTTCGCCCAATCCTTCGAGGTCCGCCGCCGTAGCATCGCCGGTATTGATCAAAAAATTGGAATGTTTCGGCGACATCTGCGCCCCGCCCCGCGTCGCCCCGCGCATGCCCGCATCATCAATGACCTTCCACGCCTTGAG
>CALKXT010000038.1 GCA_938003685.1 uncultured Sulfitobacter sp.
AACCACAATGATCATCGGCGCAATCGCGAGGATGGGGATAGTCTGGCTGGCAATCACCCACGGCATCACACTCATGTCCATGGTCCGGTTAAACACAATGCCAACCGCAAGCAAAATACCGAGGCCCGTACCCAACGCAAAACCCAATAAAGTAGCGCTTAACGTCACCCATGAATGGTAGATCAACGACCGCTTAGACGTGACCTTTTTCTCTACCGTGGTCTTCCATATCTCTGCCCCCACCTGATGCGGCGCTGGTAACTTTGGCTTTTCCTGTGCCCATGTGTCCGCGATCAATGTCTGTGTGGTCAACACTTCACCCGACCGCGTCGCCTTGTCATAGGCCCAAGGCGCATTCAGCCAGATGGCCGCCGCATACCAAAACGCCAGTAGGAAGCCAACGACGGTCAAGACAGGCAAGACACTGCGGCTCATACGACGCCCCCAGCTTCATTGTTCCACAAATACACAAAGGCCATCACGTGCTGCTGACGCTGTTTTTTGTGTATTTTAAGAACAATGAAAGGATTAGAGGGTTTTCTACAACGGCGGTACGGGCTGGTGAGCCGATGGCCGTGAACGATGAAGAGGGGCCTCGCCTCCCGACACAAACGGCGGAGCGGACCCGGATGTGAGTGGGCAACCACGATCATCTGGGCCGCTTTATACATATCATGCATCATCGCCATGCCCCGCGCGCAAGCCTTCGCGTACGCGATGCGCGACCTCAAGGAATTCAGGGGTCTCACGAATGTCCAAAGGACGCTCACGTGGCAGAGGGCTGTCGATAACGTCCGTGATACGTCCTGGACGCGGGGACATTACAACAATCTTGGTACTCAGATACACCGCTTCTGGGATGGAGTGGGTCACGAAGGCAATCGTCTTGCCCGTCCGGTCCCACAGCTTGAGCAGCTGTTCATTCAGGTGATCGCGCACGATTTCATCCAGCGCCCCGAATGGTTCATCCATTAGCAAAATATCTGCGTCAAAGCTCAACGCCCGCGCGATGCTTGCCCGTTGCTGCATGCCACCCGACAATTGCCAGGGAAACTTCTTTTCAAAACCGTTCAGCTCAACCAGATCAAGCACCCGCGCCACGCGCTCGGCCTGTTCAGCCCTTGAGACACCCATAATCTCAAGCGGTAAACGGATGTTACCGCCGATCGTGCGCCAAGGATAAAGTCCTGCAGCCTGAAAGACATAGCCATAGGCGCGCGCTTTGCGGGCCTCTTCTGGACTCACTCCGTTCACTGTCACTTGCCCACCTGTGGGCTGTTCTAAATCGGCCATCACCCGCAGGAATGTTGTCTTGCCGCACCCCGATGGCCCGATAAAACTAACGAACTCCCCCGGTGCGATATCAAGGTTCACGTCCTTGAGCGCATGGATAGGCCCATCATTGGTCTGAAACGTCAGGTCCAGCGACTGCGCTGAAATCACACTATTTGCCATTTCTGACCTTTTCTACCGCTGCGACCATTTCTTCTGTATCCCGATGCAGGTCGTCGTTTTGCAAACGCTCGACCATCACAAAACCCTTCAACCGTCCCCAATCCTTAACCAAGATACTGCCCCAATAGCGCTCTACCACTTTTGCACTTACCCCGCCTTCGGCAAAGGCCAGTGCAACCAATCCATAGTTGTGCAAAACCGCCCTGAACGCAGCCTTGGTGTCATCGCTCATCCGCTCATGCGTTTGCTCACACTTCGTACCAACAGTTTTCCTGAGCAAACGAAAATCTTCGGCTCCAAAAACGCTATGTACAAACACCGCACTTTCACGGGCCAACCGCGCCTCATCAGCATGCACGGATCGGCGCTGTAGAAATGTCTGTATCACAATCCAAACAATTGCAAAGGCCGCAAAAGTCGTCGCGTAAGGTTCTACATCCTCGATCTTAGGAAGTTGCTGCCAATACCCATCCATGAACGCAATCAAATCCCAGCCGGAATGTTTAGTGGATCACGTTTAATCATTTTCGGGCTGGTCAACGCCTTCCATTTACTCAGCGCGATATTGGCAGACGGGAACGCAGGTCGGGGGATGAATTTGCCTCGTCCCGGATTGGGTTGCGAGTTTTGACCCCAAGCCCAAATGACCTCACCACGTGACAGTGTATAGCGACTTTGCGCGCGTACTTCGAACCCTTCGAACACGTTGTAATCTAGAACTGAATGATGGTTCGTCGGGCTGATTGTCTTGGTGATCTTTGGATCCCACACAACGATATCCGCATCCGCGCCTTCGACAATGGCGCCTTTGCGGGGATAGATGTTCAAAATCTTGGCTACGTTGGTCGAGGTCACCGCAACGAACTCATTTGGTGTCAGGCGGCCCGTTTCAACCCCTTCGGTCCACAGCACGGCAAGGCGTTCTTCCAAACCGTTCGATCCATTTGGAATGATCCGAAAATCATCCCGGCCCGCACGTTTTTGTTCCGTATTAAACGCTGCGTGGTCTGTGGCCACAACTTGCAATGACCCCGCTTGAAGCCCCGCCCACAAGCTATCCTGATGATCCTTGGATCGGAACGGCGGTGACATCACACGCCGTGCGGCATGGTCCCAATCTTTGTTGAAATACTCAGATTCATCCAGCGTCAAAAACTGGATCAATGGTTCGCCATACACCCGCATGCCCTTTTGCCGCGCCCGGCGGATCGCCTCGTGGGTTTGTTCGCAAGACACATGCACGATGTACAATGGCACACCCGCCGTATCCGCAATCGTGATCGCCCGGTTCGCGGCCTCACCTTCTAACTCAGGGGGACGTGAATAGGCATGACCCTCTGGCCCCGTAATCCCTTGGTCAAAGTACTTCTGCTGCAATTCAGCGACCAGATCGCCATTCTCTGCATGCACCATCGGTAACGCACCCAGCTCAGCGCAGCGTTTAAACGACGCGAACATTTCGTCGTCCTCAATCATCAAGGCACCCTTGTAGGCCATGAAGTGTTTGAACGAATTCACGCCCATCTCAACGGCGTCTTTCATCTCGTTAAAGACATTCTCGTCCCAACCGGTGATCGCCATGTGATAGCCGACGTCACTACAAATCTGTGGGGCGGATTTGCGGTGCCATTCGTTGATAGCGTTCTTGATCGACCCATCAGCCCCCGGCAGACAGAAATCCACCACCATCGTTGTGCCGCCACAGGCGGCTGCCCAAGTGCCACTCTCGAATGTCTCCGCCGCCGTGGTTCCCATAAAGGGCATTTCCAAGTGCGTATGCGGGTCGATCCCGCCGGGGATGACATATGCCCCCTCAGCGTCGATATATTCGTCGCCTTTTAGGTCCGCGCCGATCTGTTTGATCGTCTCGCCTTCGATCAGAACATCGGCTTTCCATGTACGATCTGCCGTGCAGACCATGCCGCCTTTGATGACTTTGGTCATGGGCTTTCCTCCATTAGTATCGCCCGCTTAGGCAATTTATCTACGTATCCGTAGGGCTCACAGCTGTAGACTAGTCAAATATTAAATTGATAGAACGCTTTTCGATGTCAAAGTTCGACTTGTCCAAATTCAGGTCTCTATCAATATTTGTGAACATGCCTTCGAGATGTTCATCAAGCCCACCGTCAGCAAATTGAATAACGAAATCATCTGCCGCTTTGGCGTGTTCATTACCCTCAAAGTAAACAGTCACTGCCGTACATGTCTTTGGATTAACATCAGTCATTATAATTTTCCTTAATTAAATTCACCCTACAACCTCCGCCGTCTCAACAACCGCATGCATCAACACATCTGTGCCTGCCGTCGCCCAGTCTTTGGAAATCTCTTCTGCCTCGTTGTGCGACAACCCGTCGACACAAGGACACATCACCATCGCCGTTGGCGCAACCCGGTTGATCCAACAGGCATCATGGCCCGCGCCTGAAATCAAGTTCATGTGGGAATAGCCCAATCGCTCCGCCGCCGAACGCACCGCACTGACGCAACCTTCATCAAAGGCCACAGGGTCAAACCCACCGACCTTTTCAAATTCAACGCCCAGCCCCATGTCATCCGCGATCTTACTCGCCTCAACACGCAGCCGCACTTCCATATCCTCAATCACGGATAAATCAGGCGACCTAAAATCAACCGTGAACACGACCTTGCCCGGAATCACGTTGCGTGAATTTGGATAGACGTCGATATGCCCCGCCGCGCCCACGGCATGGGGCGCGTGGCTCAAGGCAATCTCATTCACCTTGTCCAAAATCCGCGCCATCCCCAGCCCGGCGTCATGGCGCATCGGCATCGGTGTTGATCCGGTATGGCTGTCCTTGCCCGTCACGGTAACTTGCGTCCACGAGAGACCCTGCCCATGCGTGACCACGCCAATCGCTTTGCCTTCAGCCTCCAAAATCGGCCCCTGCTCAATGTGCAATTCAAAGAACGCATGCATCTTGCGCGCGCCAACTTCTTCCTCACCACGCCAGCCGATACGCGACAATTCATCGCCAAACTTCTTGCCCTCAGCATCCGTGCGATCATAGGCCCAATCCTGCGTATGAATGCCCGCGAACACACCCGACGACAGCATCGCGGGGGCATAGCGCGTGCCTTCTTCGTTGGTGAAATTCGTCACTACAATAGGATGTTTGGTTTTGATCCCCAGATCGTTCAGCGTGCGGATAATTTCTAACCCACCCAGAACACCCAACACCCCGTCATATTTACCACCCGTCGGCTGCGTATCTAGATGCGAGCCAACATAAACGGGCAATGCATCCGGGTCTGATCCTTCACGGCGCGCAAACATATTGCCCATCTGGTCTAGTCCCATGGTGCATCCTGCGTCCTCACACCATTTCTGAAACAACGCGCGGCCCTCACCGTCTTCATCCGTCAGCGTTTGTCGGTTATTTCCGCCCGCAACGCCCGGTCCAATCTGGGCCATCTCCATCAGGCTGTCCCACAAACGATCTGGATTGATCTTTAGATTCTCTCCGGGTGCGGGCATGGCTGGCTCCTTTGGCGGGTGGCGTGCGAATTTTTACCATTTGGTAAATCTACGATTGCGGTTAGGCTGGTAACTGTCAAGAACTGCTTTTATGTATGAGCTAAGACCTGGTGTAATTGCCCAATTTCGATGCAGGTTCAGCGGAGAGCATCTTTGACCGAAGGCCCAACCAAAAAACCCAGCCGCATCCAAATGCGCAACCGCCGCGTGATATTAGACGCCGCTTTAGAGGTGTTTTCCCGACATGGGTATCGTGGTGCAACACTAGACCTAATCGCGACTGAGGCAGGGATCAGCAAACCAAATATCCTCTACTATTTCGACGGTAAAGAGGACATTCACGTCACCTTACTTAGTCAATTGATGGAAACATGGCTTGACCCCTTGGTTGAGCTGGACCCCAATGGCGACCCCGTCGAAGAGATTCTGGCCTATGTTCAGCGCAAGCTGGATATGGCGCGTGATTTACCCCGCGAAAGCCGACTCTTCGCAGGTGAGATATTACAAGGTGCGCCACGTATCACGCCCGAACTGCACACCAGTTTAAGACCTTTATTTGATGAAAAATGCGCTTTGATTTCGCGCTGGGTTAATGAGGGTGTTTTGCCACCACTTGATCCGCAACATCTTATATTTTCAATCTGGGCAACCACGCAGCATTACGCAGACTTTCAGGCCCAGGTTCATATCTTACTGGCCCCGAACAGTGATGCCTATGACGCTGCTGCAAACCATCTTCGCGTATTGTTCCGCAGTATGCTGACGCGTTCATAACATATTAACCTAGCTTCACCTTTTGATAAGCCATTAAGGTTTTGTTCAAGGTTATGGCGCAAATTTGTCGCGGGTGGCGGGCTCCTCTTGAAATAGGATTGGAGCTTAACATGAGTTCTATTTTACTAAGCAATCCGTTTGTAACGCCTGCACCACCGCTTAGTGTGCCGCACGATGCGACGTCCGCGCTAGCCGTGACACCGACCCAACGTACATCCGCAGGAAATGGGGCTGGTAATTCAACATCATTTTCAGGGTCCGGTTCTGGATACAGCAGCAGCGACCAACAATCCGCCGCGGCGATGATCCGTGATCGCGCAAGGTCAACCATGGCCCGGCCAACAGACGCTACTGGAAAGTCCGTGGTAAACGCGCAGACTCAAAGCGAAGCTGAGGTGATGCCGTTTGGATCAAACCTGCCAAAGGTTGAAATGCCAGACCCACTTCCGACATCGCCCTTTTTAGCTAGTATGTCGGTCAAAGACTGACCGCCACTACTCCGCTGCTGTTGCGCCCGGATTGTTTGGATGGGTTGTCCAGTTGGCATAGTCTGGTTGGACAACCTTTCCCGTGCGCGGGTCTGTTGCGCCCGGTGTCATCGCCTCCATCGTGATGCAAGCCTCGACCGGGCAAACATTGACGCAGAGATTACAGGCGACACATTCCTCATCGATCACTGTGAATGTACGGTCTTCTGACATCGCAATCGCTTGGTGCGAGGTATCCTCACAAGCGGCAAAGCATCGGCCACATGAAATGCACAGGTCTTGGTCAATCTTGGCCTTGGCGATGTAATTCAGGTTCAGCTGGTTCCAGTCGGTCACATTGGGCACCGCGGCACCACAGAAGTCATCAATGCTGGTATGACCTTTACTGTCCATCCATTCGGATAATCCACTGATCATCTCTTGGACGATTTTGAACCCATAGGTCATTGCAGCTGTGCATACCTGCACATTGCCGCAGCCTAACGTCATAAACTCAGCGGCATCGCGCCATGTTGTGATCCCACCAATCCCTGAAATGGCAATGCCGCATGTGTCGTCACCGCGCGAAATCTCGGACACCATCGACATGGCAATCGGCTTCACCGCTGGTCCGCAATAGCCACCGTGCGATCCACGCCCGTCAATCGACGGCTCAGGTGACATACTGTCGAGGTTGACCGAAGTGATGGAGTTGATGGTGTTGATCAAGCTAACTGCATCTGCCCCACCACGCTTGGCCGCCGCTGCAGGTTTGGTGATGTCCGTGATGTTGGGGGTCAATTTCACAATGACAGGTTTGGAATAATACTGCTTACACCAGCGGGTCACCATTTCGATATATTCCGGCACCTGACCAACCGCAGCACCCATGCCCCGTTCGCTCATCCCGTGCGGGCAACCAAAGTTCAACTCGATCCCATCAGCCCCGGTATCCTCGACCAGTGGTAAAATCGCCTTCCAGGCGGCTTCCTCACAAGGGACCATAATAGACACGATCACAGCCCGGTCAGGATAGTCAGCCTTAACGCGCTTTATCTCTTCAAGGTTGGTGAACAGGTCACGGTCCGTGATCAATTCGATGTTGTTCAACCCCAGCAATCGCCGATCCGCACCATAGATCGCACCGTAGCGTGGGCCATTGACGTTGACTACAGGTGGCCCTTCGGACCCCAGCGTTTTCCACACGACTCCGCCCCATCCCGCCTCAAAGGCACGACGAACATTGTATTCTTTGTCAGTGGGCGGGGCCGAAGCCAGCCAAAACGGATTTGGGCTTTTGATGCCAATGAAATTACTTGTTAGATCAGCCATGTGCTGCCTCCTCGTGGGGTCGTGTTCAACCCACCAAAACCTTGTGAATATCCATCGCTGCATCGCGCCCTTCAGCGACTGCCGTTACGGTCAAATCGTCACCGCCTGACGCGCAATCACCCCCTGCCCAGATACCTTTGACAGATGAACGCCCTGCTTCATCAACCATGATCTTGCGCCCTTCAAGGTCCGGTAATCCGTCACTTTGCAACGTCTGCCCAATGGCCTTGAATACCTGATCCGCCGCCAGCATCAGGGTTTGCCCTGTGCCTTTCATCGCATCATCGACATATTCAAATTCAATCTCGCGCACCGCACCGTTGCCATGTACCGCGACTGGTACAGCATGGGTCACAATTCGCACGCCCTTTGAGGCTGCTAAATCCTGTTCAAACGCGCTGGCGTTCATGCGATCGCGACCACGGCGATAGACCAATGTGACGTTCAACGCGCCCAACAGCTTGGCTTGCACGGCAGCATCCACCGCCGTCATACCGCCACCAATGACCACGACGTCGCGACCGATTGGTACACTGCCCATATCACCCGCTTGTCGTAGATCAGCGATGAAATCCACCGCATCACTTACGCCATTCTTATCTTCGCCTTCGACACCCAAAGCGTTCACACCGCCAAGGCCAATCGCAAGAAAAATTGCGTCAAATTTACTCTGTAAGCCGTCCAGCGTTACGCCATCCCCCAAAGCGACTTCGTGCTTTAAAGTGATGCCACCAATCTGCATCAGCCAGTCAACCTCACCTTGGGCAAATTCGTCCGGCGTTTTATAGGCCGCGATCCCGTATTCATTCAGTCCCCCCGGCTTGGGCCGCACATCATGGATCACCACATCATGACCCAGCATCGCCAAACGGTGCGCGCATGCCAGCCCCGCAGGTCCCGCCCCCACCACGGCCACTGTTTTACCAGTGACCGCAGCACGGGAGAACGGATGAACCCCTTTGCTTTGCAACGTATCTGTCGCGTATCGCTGTAGCTGACCAATCAGAACAGGTTTGCCTTCTGCCAATTCGCGGACACATGCCTCTTCACACAATGTCTCTGTCGGGCAGACCCGCGCGCACATGCCACCCAAGATGTTTTGGGTCAGGATTGTTTTGGCGGCTGCATCCGGCGTGCCCGTCGCAATCTGACGGATGAACAGCGGAATATCGATGTCAGTGGGACAGGCCGTAATACACGGCGCATCATGGCAGAAATAACAACGATCCGCTGCCACCAATGCCTCATGGGCGTCAAGTGGTGGGTGCAGATCGGAAAATTGCGCCTCAAGGATGTCGGGTGCGAGCCGCCCAGCTTTGATGCCTGGCTCAAACACGTCTGATGTCATCTGGCTATTCCTTCTTTACGCTGGATACGGTCAAAGGCTCACACGGTTTCATTTTTTTATCAACTGGTAAAATAATAACTACTGCGTGAAACTTCAGCAAACAATTGCCAGTTGTATCGTGGCGCGCAAAACTGTTTGCTTTTTAAGCAGTAGTTTTCATTATCACCCGTGCAACGCGAAGACCTGTCGACCATTGCTGCATATGGCTTGGGTGCGAAGTTCAGACCGAGCCACGCTGCCGCATCCTGTGGGCAGATCAAAGATAGGAGATATGGGGTCATGGCAACTGGCACCGTAAAATGGTTCAACACCACCAAAGGATACGGATTTATCGCGCCCGAAGGCGGCGGCAATGATATCTTTGTTCATATTTCTGCCGTTGAGCGCGCTGGGTTGACCAGCCTTGCAGACAATCAAAAGGTGACTTTTGATCTTGAGGCTGGCCGTGATGGACGTGAGAGCGCAAGCAACATTGCACTTGCCTAAAGGACAGCATCTGCACGTAACATGAAAAGATCGGGCGATATTACGCCCGCCTTATGATTAAAAATGTCTAGTTTGCGATCTGTTCCACCAGCGACAAAACCTCTGGCCCCACCCGCGCAACAATCTTTGCAACGCCTTTTGCATTTGGGTGAATACCGTCTGCCTGAAAATAATCCCTTAAGGCAACCGGATCTAAGGGCGTGCCCTCTTCAACAAGACCCGCAAAAAAACTTTCAAGGAACAGCGTGCCGTATTGCTGTGCCAAATCCGGATACAATTGATCAAATTGCGTTTTATAGTCAGGACCAAAGTTTCCCGGCGCTTCCATCCCGACCAACAACACATCGACATTCGCAGTATCAGCAGATCTCAAGATACCTTCGATATTGCCTCGTGCCTGTCCGGGATCCAATCCACGCAAAACGTCATTCCCACCCAGCGTTACGATCATGCCATCAACATCCGGTGTCAGTGTCCAATCCACACGCGCCAAACCGCCAGCTGTCGTATCACCCGACACACCGGCATTGATCAGCCGCACATCCGCACCCGCATCCGTCAACCACTGCTGGAGTTGCGGCACAAATCCTTCCTCAACAGGCAGACCGTACCCTTGGGTTAGGCTGTCGCCCAAGGCGGCAATAACCACCTCTTCAGCCTGCGCCATTCCTGCAAAACTCAGAACAATTCCAATCAGTGCCTTGCGCATTGCTCTTAATACTCCATATCCAACAAGACCCCAAACAAAGGCCATCAACGTGTCCGACAGCATGACAGACCCCGTGTTCCAGTTACAAGATGTGATGCTTTCCTTAAACGGCAATGCCGGAATGGTGGAAATCCTGCGCGGTATATCGCTTGACGTTGCACGTGGTGAAACCGTTGCGCTGACGGGGCCATCTGGGTCTGGCAAGTCATCATTGTTAATGGTGATGGGCGGTTTGGAACAGGCAACAGGCGGCAGTGTCCGCGCCTTGGATCAAGATTTAAGTGCGATGAACGAAGACGCTTTGGCAAAGTTCCGTCAAGGCCGCATGGGGATCGTGTTTCAATCCTTTCACCTGATCCCCACCATGACCGCATTGGAAAATGTCGCAACACCGTTGGAATTATCCGGCATCGCTGATGCCTTTGATCAGGCCGAAGAGGCGCTAAAGTCAGTCGGCCTTGGGCACCGTATCAATCATTATCCCGCCCAGATGTCAGGTGGCGAACAACAGCGCGTGGCCTTGGCTCGCGCCTGTGCCCCCCGCCCCGCGATCTTGTTGGCGGATGAACCCACAGGCAATCTCGACAGTGTGAATGGCGCGGCGATTATTGATCTGTTGTTTGATTTGCCTGCGCAATACGGCGCGACTCTGGTGCTTGTGACACATGATCCAGCATTGGCCGCACGATGTGACCGTGCCGTATCCATCGCAGATGGGCGCATCGTATGAGCCTGCGCCTTGCCGCCCGCTTTGCGCGCCGCGAAATGCGCGGCGGCTTGCGTGGGTTTCGCTTGTTTTTGGCCTGCCTTGCCTTGGGTGTTGCCGCCATTGCCGCCGTAGGCTCTGTGCGCGCTGCAATCGAAGGGGGGCTAAAGCGCGAAGGTTCGGCCCTGCTCGGCGGGGCCGCTGAACTCGATTTCACCTATCGGTTTGCCAATGACGCTGAACAAGCTTGGATGGCAGAGCGCGCCACCAAGGTTTCTGAAGTTGTCGAATTCCGGTCCATGGCGGTGGTCACCCGCAAGGGCCAAGATGAACGCGCCCTGACCCAAATCAAGGGCGTTGATGATGCGTATCCATTGGTAGGCAGCATGATGTTGAGCCCTGAAATGCCATTGGATCAGGCACTTGCGACCCAAGATGGCATAGCGGGTGCCGTGATGGAACGCGCGCTTGCAGATCGACTTGGCCTGACAGCAGGTGATGCATTTCGCCTTGGCACCGCAACCTATCGTCTGAGCGCCCTGATCATACGTGAACCTGACAGCGCAGGCAGCGGTTTTGCCCTTGGCCCGCGCACATTGCTGCGCCGAGATGCCCTTGCGGGATCCGGCCTCCTGGGTCAAGGAACGCTGTTTAACAGTAAATATAGGTTGGATTTACCATCTGAGACTAACCTACAAACGCTCAAAATTGCCGCTCAAGCCGAATTTGATGGCAGCGGCATGCGTTGGACAGATGCACGCAATGGTGCCCCCGGTGTGGCACGATTTGTCGAAAGATTGAGTGCGTTTTTGGTCTTGGTCGGATTGTCAGGATTGGCAGTCGGCGGCGTTGGCGTATCCGCTGCGGTACGCGCGTATCTGAATGGTAAAACCGAAGTCATCGCAACCTTGCGCGCCTTGGGTGCCACCCGCGCAACCATCTTTCAAACATATTTTTTGCAGATCGGTATTCTGTCTCTATTAGGTGTCGCGATTGGTGTGACACTAGGCGCGGTCGCGCCGCTTTTACTCGCCCCCCTGATCGAAGCACGTCTGCCCATTCCAGCAGCCTTTGCGCTCTATCCTGCACCATTGGCAGAGGCCGCGATCTATGGATTGCTGACCGCACTGGCTTTTACTCTGTGGCCCTTGGCACGCAGCGAAGATGTACGTGCCGCAACATTGTTTCGGGACGCATGGCAAGGGGCGCGTAGGTTTCCAGCGCCAAAATATCTGGTCATCATCGCAGCACTTGTGGTCGCCCTTGTTGGATTGGCGGGTTGGTTCAATGGGTCATGGTGGCTCACGCTTTGGACATTGGGTGGGATCGCCATTGCCTTGTTGTTGCTTGCACTGGCAGCGGGCCTCATTCGCTGGATTGCGCGTCGGGCGGCAAAGCTTGCGCGTGGGTATCCCCGCTTACGCTGGGCCTTGGCCGCCATCAGTGGCCCGGGCGAAGGGGCGGGTGCAGTTGTGTTATCCTTGGGCCTTGGTCTGTCTGTA
>CALKXT010000039.1 GCA_938003685.1 uncultured Sulfitobacter sp.
CCCAACACTTGCGCGCATCCACCAAGAGGCAAAACGCCTTGCGCGCGGGCAATCGGGCAATGGACCGAACGGCATTGGGGTGTTGGCCGCCCTTGCCTATCCAGATCGTATTGGGTTGCGCCGCAAGGGGGATGCGCCGCGCTTTGTGCTGTCCGGTGGCAAAGGTGCTGTGATGCCGGATGCTGATCCAATGGCGGGGGAACGGCTGATTGTGGCAACCGATCTGGACGGTGATCCGAGGGAAGCCAAGATCAGGCAGGCCGCGCGCATATCAGAAAGCGAACTGCGTGAGGGTTTTGGCGATCAAATTGCATGGCAGGATATGTGCATCTGGTCACGCCGCGATAACCGCGTGCTGACGCGCCAACAAGAACGGTTTGGTGCCTTGGTCTTGGATGATCGCACGTGGTCTGACGCGCCTCAAGAAGACGTCGCAGTAGCGATGTTGGACGGGGTGCGGCAGTTGGGCATGATACCGACCGCAGCCGCATCGCGGTTCTTGTCACGCGCGCGGTTGATGGGGCGTGATTTCCCCGACTATTCAGAAAACCACCTGATGGACACGCTAGAAGAATGGCTGTTGCCGCATTTGAATGGTGTCCGTTCTGCAGGTGATTGGAAGCGTTTTGATCTGCTGCCCGCCCTCAAAGCGCGGTTGGATTGGGATCAAACGCAAGCCCTAGATCGCGCAGCACCGCCGCATTTCAAAACCCCGTTGGGACGCGATGTTCCGATTGATTACACAGGCGCACAGCCGCAAATTTCATTGCGCCTTCAAGAAGTGTTTGGCGTGACACAGCATCCGTTGATTGCGGGTCAGCCGTTGCAAATGACGCTGTTGTCCCCGGCCCAGCGGCCAGTGCAGGTCACCACTGATTTGCCCGGCTTTTGGGCCAGTTCATACGCAGATGTACGCAAAGACATGCGCGGGCGGTATCCCCGCCATCCTTGGCCCGAAGATCCGACACAGGCGGATCCGACATTGCGTGCCAAACCACGTGGCACCTAAGCATTTCGCGTCCCAAAGCAGACGCTGGGCCAAGGCAAACACAGCATCAGCCCAGCGGTTACTCAACATAAAGGGGAACACCCATTGTTTCACTCGTTACTTTGCATAACGCCGTGGGGGATCACATAAATCCCCCTTTGGCGTTGATCTGATCTGATATAGCAAAGCGGTTGCGAAAAGGTTTAGGGCCACGCGATTTGGCTGATTTGGTGAAACCTCAAACTGGCTCTTGAGTGTAGCGCCTTAGTTCAGCACGCGCGACTTGTCGGCGGTGTACCGCGTCTGGTCCATCCGCAAGGCGCAAGGTACGCACATGGGTCCATGCATTGGCCAGTGGAGTATCCTGAGAAATACCTTGGGCACCGTGCATTTGCACCGCCTCATCAATGACTTTGAGGGCAACACGCGGTGCCACAACTTTGATCTGGCTGATCCACGGGGCGGCAGCACGTTTGTCACCTTGATCCATGTACCACGCGGCCTTGAGGCACAGCAGTCGCGCCATTTCAATTTCCATGCGGCACTCTGCGATAATGTCATAATTTGCGCCCAGACTGGCAAGCGGTTTGCCAAAGGCCTCGCGCTGCAACGACCGGCGGCACATCTGTTCAAGTGCCGCTTCAGCCTGACCAATGGCGCGCATACAGTGGTGGATACGTCCGGGTCCAAGACGGCCTTGGGCGATTTCAAACCCACGCCCCTCACCCAACAGCAAATCTTTCGCAGGCACGCGGACATCGCTGAAACGAATATGCATGTGGCCGTGCGGTGCATCGTCGTGACCATAGACCTGCATCGGGCGCAAGACTTCGATACCCGGTGTTTCTGCGTCTACAACGATCATTGACTGGCGATTGTGTTTGGGCAGGTCAACGCCACCCGTCTTGACCATCACAATGTAAACTTTGCAACGCGGATCGCCCGCCCCCGACGCCCACCATTTTTCGCCGTTCAGCACATAGTCATCCCCATCACGCACACAGGACATGCGGATGTTGGTGGCGTCAGAACTGGCCACATCAGGTTCTGTCATCAGGTAGGCCGAACGAATTTGCCCATCAAGCAACCGTGCCAACCAGTGATCTTTCATCGCTTGGGTGCCGTAGCGCTCAAACACTTCCATGTTGCCAGTGTCGGGTGCGGAACAATTGAACACCTCTGCGCCCAGCGGGGTCTTGCCCATTTCCTCAGCAAAATACGCATATTCTACAGTACTCAGCCCAATACCCTTGGCGCTGTCGGTCAGCCAAAAGTTCCACAGGCCCGCAGCCTTGGCTTTGGCCTTGAGCCCCTCAAGGATTTCAGCCTGTCTGTCGGTATAGCTCCAACGATCCCCTTTACCAATTTCACCGTGATACGCGTCTTCCAGTGGCACGACCTCATCGCGGATCATTGCGACAACCCGATCCAGCAGGTCACGGTTTTCTGGACGCATATCGAAATTCATATTGAAGTTCCCCTTGGCTGACGCAATGCAGGGCTTTCCCCGCTTGATTAGAATTGCTTAGATTGCAGTAACTTGTCCATGGGGCATCAGGGGGACGTTACGTGCACAGCTATGATCATGGTGAATTACAGAAATATCTGGCGGACCATGTGCCGGGGTTTGGTGCGCTAGATGCGGTTGAGAAGTTTTCGGACGGGCAATCAAATCCCACCTACAAGATCACCTCTGGTACGCAGCAATACGTTTTACGCGCCAAACCACCCGGCACATTGTTAAAATCTGCCCATGCGGTGGATCGTGAATACCGGGTCATGCAGGCCTTGGCAGACACGGATGTCGCGGTTCCTAAGGTTCTGCATTTGTCTGGCAACGATAGCCCAATGGGTACACAGTTCTTTGTCATGGAGATGGTGCAGGGTCGAATATTTTGGGATCCGGCCCTGCCAGAATTGGGAAACACTGCGCGTGCGCGCGTTTATGACGCGATGAATGCGACGTTAGCGGCCCTTCATTCTGTTGATCCCGTTGCAGTTGGCCTTGGCGATTATGGTAAGCCCGGCAATTATTTTGAGCGCCAAGTGACGCGCTGGTCCGGGCAGTACCGCGATGCCAAAACCGCCCCGTTACCAGACGCCGATTGGGTGATGGATTGGCTGGCTGCCAACATGGTCGCAGATGATGGCAGCCAGGCAATCGTGCATGGGGATTACAGGATCGACAATATGATCTTTGCACCAGACACCGAAACCGTCGCCGCATTGCTGGATTGGGAATTATCCACATTGGGTCACCCGCTGGCGGACCTTGCCTATCAATGCATGCATTGGCGCCTGCCACATGCGGGGCATTTCCGTGGATTGGCGGGCATGGACAGGGCAGCGATCGGGCTGCCATCCGAGGACACCTATGTCGATCTATATTGCGATAGGCGCGGTATCGCACGACCGGAGAATTGGAATTTTTATGTGGCGTTTTCCTACTTCCGCCTGTTGGCAATCTTGCAAGGCGTGCTGAAACGGGGGCTGGATGGTAATGCGTCAAACCCCAAGGACAGCGATATGATGCGCCAAGTGATTGCACTTATGGCGAAAGACGCACGCAAACTCGCCAACACGTAAGCACAGCATAAATCGTCATAACGAATGGTTGACAGCCAACACCCGATTGACACCAATGGCGAAATCTAAAGCAGGAGAAAACCCGATGAGCGGACCACAACATGAAACGTATGACGTGGTCATTGTCGGGGGGGCGATCTATGGCTCGTCACTGGCATGGTGGCTAACCCGGACACCGGGTTTTGGCGGCAAGGTTTTGGTAGTGGAACGTGATCCGACATACGAATTTGCCTCTACGAGCCATACCAATTCATGTATCCGCCAGCAGTTCAGCAACAAAACCAATATTCAGGTGTCGCAGTTCGGTGCCAGGTTCATCAAGAATTTCCGCCAGTTCATGGGGGGCGATCCCGAGGTGCCTCATTTGCCGTTGCAAAGCTATGGCTACATGTACATGGCCGATACACCAGAATTTGCACAGACCCTAAAAGAAGGCCAAGCCATTCAATCCTCGCTTGGGGCGCAGACCAAGCACATGAGCCGCGATGAGATTGCCGCAGAGTACCCGTTTTACATGCTTGATGACATTATCGGTGCGAACCACAACAAGGTCGATGAGGGCTACTTTGACGGTGGCACAATGTTTGACTGGTTCAAACGCATGGCGCGGCGCAATGGTGTTGAATATATCCATGATGAAGTTGTGGGCATGACCTTGAACTCTACCGGGGCCGCCGTTGACAGCGTCATGTTGAAATCTGGCAAAACCATAAGTGCTGGCACAGTGGTCAACACCTCTGGTCCGCGCGCCGCAGCAACAGCATCTATGGCGGGCATTGACCTGCCCGTACGCCCGCGCAAACGCTATACTTTTATTTTCGACGCCGCCAACCCGCTGGATCGTGATCTGCCACTGACCATTGATCCGTCTGGCGTGCATATGCGTTCAGAGGGCAAGTATTACCTTGCAGGGTGCCCACCGGACGTAGACCCAGATGTGGCCTATGACGATTTTGAATTCGATCATTCAATCTGGCAGGAAAAGGTTTGGCCCATTGTTGCAACCCGCGTACCAGCGTTTGAACAGGTCAAGGTGATCAATGAATGGGTCGGGCATTATGCCTTTAACACCTTTGATCAGAATGCGATTTTGGGCCGTCATACCAAGGTTGACAATTTCATCTTTCTCAACGGCTTTTCCGGCCATGGGTTGCAACAATCCCCAGCAATGGGGCGCGGGATAGCCGAGCTGATTACGCATGGTGAATACCGTTCGCTTGACCTAAGCCCCTTCAATTATGAACGCATTGAAAAGGGTGAAAAGTTTGAGGAAAAGGCCGTGATATGAAGCTAGCTGAAAACACGTTTCTCAAGGCCATTCGCGCAGGCCAACAGCAGGTCGGGTTGTGGGTTTCCTTAAGTCACGCCTATGCCGCCGAAGCTGTAGCACCAGCCGGATACGATTGGGCGCTGCTGGATATGGAACACAGCCCGAATGAATTGGCGTCACTGCTGGGTCAGTTACAGGCCTTTGCCGCCAGCGATACAACCGCCATTGTGCGCCCCGATTGGAATGATCCGGTTAAAGTAAAACGCCTGCTTGACCTTGGCGTGCCGGGGGTGTTGTTCCCGATGGTGCAAACGGTTGAGGAAGCACAAGCCGCCGTTGCCGCCTGTCGTTATCCACCCCACGGCATACGCGGTGTTGCAGGTACGATGCGCGGCAATAAATTTGGCCGGGTGACCGATTATTATGCCGAAGTCGAAAAACAAACTGCGATTCTGATCCAGTTGGAAACAGTGCAGGCGGTGGAAAACGCGGTCGCGTTTGCGGGTGTCGACGGCGTCGATGGCATCTTCTTTGGTCCTGCTGATATTGGTGCGGATATGGGGCTGCTGGGCGATCCGATGCACCCTGACATCTGGGCGCTGATCCGCCCTGCCGCACGTCTGTTGATGGAACGCGGGATGCCTGTTGGCACGCTAGTGTCTAACCCTGATTTTGCGGCTGAACTGCTGAACGATGGGTTCAGCTTTGTCGCCTGCGGGTCGGATGCAGGACTGCTGGCGCGTGGTGCGGATAACCTGCTGGCGAATGTGCGCGGCAAACTGATTTGAATTTGAAAAATACGAGGTGACGAGATGAAGATGAAAAAACTAGTGCTGACTGGGGCCGCAGGGCGTTTGGGATCATATTTGCGCGAACCACTGGCCGCGATGTGTGATGAATTGGTCAGCACGGATATTGCGGATGATCTGGGCAAACTCTACTCCAATGAAACCTATGTGCAGGCTGATCTGGCCAGCTATGACGCGATCTATCCGATCCTTGAAGGCGCAGACATGGTGATCCACTTTGGTGCCATTGTGGATGAAAAGCCGTTTGATGAACTGTTGGGGCCAAACTTTGTCGGCTCCTACAATATCTGGGAAGCGGCCTATCAGCACGGTGTGCGCCGCGTCGTTTATGCCTCATCCATCCACGCAGTTGGCATGCACAAAAAGGCGGACTTCATCGGGATTGATGCACCACACCGGCCCGACACATTCTATGGCCTAGCCAAGTGTTTCACAGAAGATTTGGGCAGCATGTATTGGGACAAACGCGGATTGGAATCCGTGCATCTGCGCATCTTGTCAGCAGCCCAAGTCAACAACTCGCGCGCACTAGGGTCGTGGTTGTCCTATGATGATTTGATCCAATTGGTGACCCGCGCCATTGATACACCCTCTGTCGGGTTTTCCGTGATCTACGGCGTGTCCAACAATGACCGCGCACCTGTAGACAACGCCAAGGCATCCTTCCTTGGTTACCGCCCCAAAGACAACGCCGAACAATTCGCGGCTGAGGTTTTGGCGAATGAAGCAGGCCCCGTTGATACCACTGACCCCGGCCAGATGTGCCATGGTGGACCGTTTGCAAAGGTCGATCTGGGTCAAAGTGGATTGGCGCAGATGAATGTGATCGACGACAAGAAAGAGACTTGAAGCGACACCAAGCTAGAAGATTGATCTACCAACTACGTGCGTCCAAACGGCGTGCGTAGTTCTACCTTGGGTTGGAGAGTTAGTTAACACTTCTTCAACTGCTCATTTTGTGTAATATTTCCAAATAGTTCGTATTTTCAAACTGAATTTATTTTGGAGATTTCCCCACATGCGTTTGATTGATGTACTGCGCCGCGTGGCTATCGCGCTGATACTGCCGCTTGTCTTGGCCGCCCCTGCAAGCGCGCAATACTTTAGTGAGAAAGGGTCAGATGAAAACACACTGATCGTCCCCTTCAATGAGGATATCCACACCCGCAACAAGGTGCTGATTTACACAAATGTGGCCCAAGGAAAGAACTCATTCTACTACGTGGCGCGTAAGATAAAGATCCGATTCCTTGGCCTCTATGGGGAAAGCGACGACTCGCTGCTGATGGAACATTATATGGGTCAAGTCTGGCATCATAATGACACGTTTGGCCAAAGTGAAACTGCGTTCCCTCCCTATGCGACTCCATATTCAGGTTCGACATCAGTGCGGGCTGGGACTGTTGACATGCACGACATTCAGATCCCCGCATCTATTGGCCCAATCATCGGTGTCATGCTAATAACCCCGGGAAATTATGATTGGAAGATTGACAAAATTGTTGTTGATGGTCGGTCGTTTGTGTTTGATCCGTCCTACGGGGAACAGGGTTTTCGACGCTACGCCTCTCACTTTATTTTGGGTCAATCGACAGGGGATTACACGCCTCTGGCCACCCCTTTCAAAAACACCTACCGCGCCCTTATATCCAAGGCGGTTAGACGGCAGGACGTTACAATTCAGCGCAATTTGTGGAACAGCAATGAGAGCGCCGCAAAACAAGATGGCCACGCCTATGACGCCACCCAACCTTATAATGAACCAACACTTCCAGAGCATCAAAAATCTGTGACGGTGCGCGTTGCGTTCGACGGGTTACGCAACGGGACCAAATTGCAAGTTGGTCCTGTTCTAGACCTCACACTTGTCTCAAGGAATGGGCGCGAAAGTAAAAAGCAGCGCACCACCGGGCCCCTTATCTTTGGCGAGAAATTTGTGACGTTCCGGGATCTTCCCGGGGACTTTATGGTCGACAGTGTTAAACTTGAACTCGTGGCTTTGAATATCCCTGATTGCGATCGGCTCAGATCACTTCGCTGTGGGCCAGAGAATGACTCAGAGCGGGCCGATATCTCAGAGCTTTCCATTTTAATCGAAGAGGCCCTGACCCCAGAGTTGATTTTTGAGGGGACAGCGAACCTGTCATTAGATGGGCAAACCAAAGCAACAATTCTGCGCAATTCCTTTCGGGGCGGCGTTTTGCTAAGCGAATTGACTGATCCGACGGTGCAAAAGACACTGAGCGAGCGCCCTGCGCAGCAAACCTTCGCGCCCATGGGCAACACAGACAAAGAAGTCGCGGTGATCAATCGTATCATCACGCGACATAAAATTGATGATATTATCTTTGAGAAATGGTTTCGTGACGTTGCTGACTTTGAGGTCGATGTTACGACAATCCTGCGCGACATCGGTGACGAGATTGACGGTTATGGCCTAACGCAAGCACAACAAGACCTTTGGCATGACGTCCTAAAGGCGCAATTTTTCCATGCACTGACAGATCGTAAAAACGCGCTCAAAGTCTTTCTTCGATTGGAGGCAGGTCTAGAGGAATCCTACAAAGATTTCACAACTGAACTTTTTGCGATGGATCAATTCTTTGGGCTGGCCACAGGTCAAACGATTAGAAACCCGCCCGAACCGGTCAAAAAAGAAGATCACACGTTGGGATTTCTGGAAACCACCTTTGGGATTCTGAGCGCAGTGTCAGAAGCGGTAGGGCCAGAAGGTGAGGTTGCCTCAACGGTCTTTAGTGTACTCGGCGGATTGACCAACATCATCGGAAAGCTGGTGGATGATCCCGACGAGGACATCCCAGATGGGTTCATAGATCAAACCGTCATTGATGATACAGGCAACCAGAACAAACTAAGTATCATGTCTGCGAATGAGCGGCTTGATCAGTTGCAGCAGCGCAAAAAAACCCGAGCCGCTCTCTCAAAGGCCCGGGCCTTGGTCTTGCGCGACCTTTCGCTTTTGCAAGAACTTGCGAAAGTTCAGGTGAGCTACACAACAAAAATTGCCCCACTGGGCAGTGCGTCTGATGCCAATCTGGCGATGCGGGATGAGTTTGGCAAAGAATTCAAGCAAACCACGCAAACCGCAATTCGCGCCTATTTGGTGCGTAAATATCTGCCCGTGCGCGGTGCGATCTATGGCAAACCTGTAACGTCAGATCGCCTGGAAGTAGCAAAAAAACTATTTCCCTACCGCCAAAACTGGAAGGCTCGGGGAACAGCAGCACTGTCCAAGGCATGCACCTCAGATTGTGATGGTCTGCTTGCGGTCAGCGCGAATATCTTGCCCATCGTGACAAACGATACATTTCGCTGGAAGCGTCAGTTCGTCACGCAATATTTTGAATGGCATATGGCCTTGGGGGGCCGAGGTGCCGAGGGCACAAAACTGATGGCCGAGGTCAAAGTCGAAAATCAGCGGATAAAAAGCGCGTGGGATTACGTGACATCTGCGATCACAGCGAACGAGGCATTCTATCTCACGGTGCTGCAAGAAGACCCTGCCATCATCGCCTCACAGGTGAATTACGAATACTTGGAAGCGCTCTATTACTTCAGTGAAATCCCCCCACCTGAGGAGCATTTCTCAGGTACGTACGCGTATGCAGGAAGCACTAACCGCATAGACAAGCAGCTGCCAAGTTGGCCACCGGGCAGTGACAACAACGTAACAATACGTTCCATTCGCAACGCACCAGATAAGTCCGTCGATCTAATCTGCCAACTTGGCGATCTCACCAATAGGTTTCGCCCCTTAGGCGGCAACCCAGAACTCAATCCGCGCTGTTTGGTGCAAATACCCGGTGTGAATTCCCTGCCCGGACGGAAGTTTCGCAAACAAGGACGCAGGTACCAAAGTTTCGTAACGCACCGCTACATGACCTATGACTACGCTGAAGGTAGCGTCAAAGACACCAGCGTCGTACCGGACGCTTGGGTGGTGTTTGATTGATCGGAGTGGGTTGCCGCCACAACAGCGTGCTTGGCATTGATCTAATTGCCAAGCTCTTTGCCATGGTGCGGATATGTCATCCGATGATGGACAGTGCATTAAACTTCAGTCAAGCTTGATTCAGAAATATGCAATTCAGGCCCCCTTAACATGGCAATCAAAATCGAGATGCTAAGGTGCTTTGTCACCGTAGCCCATCATGGCAGCCTGTCTGACGCGGCGGATGCATTGGGGCGCACGCCCTCTGCTGTGTCGATGATGCTCAAGCAATTTGAAGATCACGTTGGCTCCCCCTTATTCGAAACTGCCCGCAAATCCCGGCTGACCCCCTTGGGCGATGCGGTGTTTGAAGAGGCGCGGCGCGCGGTCGGGCATTTTGAAAGTAGCGTCACCGCGATTGAGGGGTTGGCGCGCGCTGATCATGGTTCTGTTCGGTTGGCCGTTACACCATCGGTTGCGACAACGCTGTTGCCGTCCGTCATTATACGGTTTTCGCAACAACATCCTGAGGTCCAAATTGATATCCGAGACATGGATTCTGCGACAATCACCCGCGAATTGGTTCGTGAAAGGGCCGACATTGGGATCGGGACGCTGGGCGCAATTGACGGCATGACAAGCGTTGATTTGTTCGATGATGCATTTGGTGTGGTTTGTCGCCGGGATCACGCGCTTGCCCAAAATTGGGATCAACTGACATGGCGCGACATGCACGATCAGGTTTTTATCGCCAATGGATTATGTGGCATGATCACCGACCCCGACTTTGCCCCCATCCTTGCCGCGTCGCGATTGATGATGCCCAACACCGCATCACTGTTGGCACTGATCCGCGAGGGCGGCGGCATCACCGTGCTGCCCAAAATGGCAGTGAGTGACACACAGGATGATATTGTGTTTCTACCGCTTGTTGATGTTAACGCGCGCAGGTCGGTTCAAATGGTGTCAAAACCTCATAGCAGCTTGTTACCCGCGGCGCGCGCGTTCCTACAACTCGTGGCAGATATCCTACAAGAGGGTGCATTGAACCCTCTGTCAAAATTCAGCAAATCTGAATTTTGATACAGAATTTTCCGAATGCCTGAATCTCACTGATCGGCTATTCTGTTGCAAAGCACACCTGCATTGCACATCCAAAGGACTACATCATGACAAAATCAAACCTGAACTACATCGCTGGGGAATGGGTCGGCGGTAGCTCTGAAATCGAAAACCGCAATCCATCGGACCTAAGCGATCTGATTGGTATGTTTGCACAGGCGACACCGGATCAGTTGGACGCCACGCTGGATCAAGCGCACCGCGCACAGATCGAATGGGAAGCCTATGGAATCGAACGCAAATACAATGTCTTGATGGCCATCGGCAACGAGATGATGAGCCGCGCCGAAGAGCTAGGTACGTTGTTGGCCCGCGAAGAAGGTAAGCCCATGGCAGAGGGCAAAGGCGAAGTGTACCGTGCCGGACAATTCTTTACCTACTACGCCGCTGAAACCCTGCGCCAGATGGGCGATACTGCTGATTCTGTACGCGATGGCATTGAGATTGATGTGCGCCGCGAAGCTGTGGGCGTTGTTGCGATCATCTCGCCTTGGAACTTCCCAACCGCGACGGCATCTTGGAAAATCGCGCCTGCGCTTTGCTATGGCAACGCGGTTGTTTGGAAGCCTGCGAACATCACACCTGCATCCGCAGTGGCATTGGTTGAGATCATTGCGCGTCAGGATATTCCAAAGGGTCTGGTTTCATTGGTCATGGGCGCGGGTCGCGCCATAGGTCAACGTCTGGTCGAAAGCCCAAAGGTTAACGCGATCAGCTTTACGGGGTCCGTTCCGGTTGGCAAAGGCATTGCATCGGCCGCCATCCAAAACCTGACACGTGTGCAGATGGAAATGGGTTCGAAAAACGCATTGGCTGTGATGGACGACGCGGATGTCGATCTGGCCGTGACACTTGCGCTGGGTGGTGCGTTTGGTGGCACAGGCCAAAAATGCACGGCCTCTTCGCGCCTTGTCGTGCACCAATCTGTGCATGATGAATTCGTTGAAAAGCTGGTTACAGGTGCCAAGGCACTCAAGGTTGGTCACGCGCTTGAGGCGGGCACGCAATTGGGTCCGGTTGTGTCTGAACAGCAGTTGAACGAGAATTTGGCTTATGTCGATTTGGCGGCAACTGAGGGCGCTGAACTGCTTTGTGGTGGTCAGCGTTTGGACATGCCGCATGACGGCTATTACATGTCCCCCGGCGTCTTTGTTGGCACCAACAATGACATGCGTATTAACCGCGAAGAAATGTTTGCACCACTGGCCTGTGTGATCCCAGTTTCGGGCTATGACGAGGCGCTGCATGTGGTGAACGACACCAACTTTGGCCTGACCGCTGGCATCGTCACAACCAACCTCGCACGCGCCACGCATTTCCGGCGCAACGCACAATCTGGCTGTGTGATGGTAAACCTGCCAACTGCTGGTACAGATTATCACGTGCCGTTTGGTGGTCGCGGTGACAGTTCTTATGGACCACGTGAACAGGGCAAGACGGCGGCAGAATTCTATACTATCGTGAAAACATCCTACATCTCATCCGGGGTTCCTTCATGATGCGGATCGACAATCTACAATACGCCAATTGGTCTGAAAAAATCTTTCGCCAGATGCGTGAGGGCGGTGTGGACGCGGTGCATGTCACCATTTCCTATCACGAGAATTTTCGCGAGACCGTGCTGAACTTTGAACAGTGGAACCGCTGGTTTGAGCAATATCCAGACCTGATCATGAAAGGCCAATGGGCCAGTGATGTGGATGTCGCCCGCGAAACCGGGCGCACCGCGATCTTCTTTGGGTTTCAAAACCCCAGCCCGATTGAGGATGACATTGGACTGGTCGAGATTGTGCACACCTTGGGTGCGCGTTTCATGCAGTTGACCTACAACAACCAATCCTTACTGGCGACGGGGTGTTACGAGGCTGAAGACACGGGCATCACCCGTATGGGCCGCCAAGTGATCAAGGAAATGAACCGCGTTGGACTGGTCATAGACATGAGCCATTCTGCGGACCGTTCCACCATTGAGGCGGCGGATATATCCGAACGCCCGATCGCGATCACCCATGCCAATCCGTATGAATGGTCCCCAGCGCTGCGCAACAAAAAGGACGATGTGATCCGGGCCGTGACAGAAAATGGTGGCATGTTGGGCTTTTCGGTCTACCCTCATCATCTGAAAGATAAATCGGACTGCACGGTAGAAAGCTTTTGCGAAATGATCGCACGCACTGCGGATAAGTTTGGGGCGCAGAACCTCGGGATTGGCACGGACCTGTGCCAAGATCACCCCGATAGCATTGTTGAATGGATGCGCGTGGGCCGTTGGAGCAAAGAAATCGACTACGGCGAAGGATCAGCAGCGGCACCGGGATTTCCACCCATGCCAACGTGGTTCAACGACAACCGCGATTTTGACAACATCGAAAA
>CALKXT010000040.1 GCA_938003685.1 uncultured Sulfitobacter sp.
CGCGAGGGAAAGCTGACGGAAGATGAAATCCTGTCCCGCCTGTTCAAACTCAATCAAGAACGCGCCAGGGCTGAGGCAAAGACAAAGGCCAAGACGAAAACCGTGACCAAAACGAAACCAAAAGCCAAATCAAAGAAGAAAAAGTGACGCCGGAAACTCTACGCGCCCACGTTCGTCCCCTGCCCGAATACCTGCCCCGCACCCGCGCGATGGAAAAGGCTATATCGGTTGGCGTTGGTTTTGACGGTGCATGGTATCGCTCACCAAAAGAGCATTGGTTAGGGTGGTTGTCGGGATACAACGGCGCAGGTGCCTATGGTCGATCTAACCAGACTCCCCGCAATGCGCGATACGCTTACAACCACATCCAATGCGCCCCCATGTTGTTCTGGCTGGCTGAGGCGCTGGGTTTTGATACAGACAAATTAGATGCGGCCTATGATGCGGTTATTGCAATAGATGCAAAAGGCGCGCGCCAATGTGCGGCGCTACGCTAGGAAATTCACTGGAAACACATCGAACGCAGGTTAGCGGTTTGGCCCTATGGCACCATTGACCGATTCAAAATCCGGTTTGCGCAATACACCGGGTAGGTTTAGCGCTTCAAGGCAATCTGCCTGCCATGCAAAATCAAATTGGTGGACAAATTGGGGGACGAAGCGAACGCCAAATCATCTAATTTATTGATATAATTAAATAAAAAAGAATGAAGTGGCGGAGACGAAGGGATTCGAACCCTCGAGACCCTTCCGGGCCTACTCCCTTAGCAGGGGAGCGCCTTCGACCACTCGGCCACGTCTCCGTTGACCCGTTTAGCGGCGACATCTGTGAGGGGCAAGGGGCAAACATGAAAATAATCTGGGCAACTTTGTGCAAGGGTGCTCTTGCATATTTATGGCTGCATTTCTGCGAGAACCCCATCCAATTCACCAAGCAAACCTATCTTGCGCGACTGCTTGATCCAATTGCCAATTGAATCAAAAACATTTGACTAACCTTATCTTAATCCACCGTAAGTCCACTTGGGACGGTACTGGGAACGCCTAATGGTGGCGTATCAAGGGTTGCTCCCGTCAACGCCTTTAGAAATGCGGCGATATCGTCAATATTTGAGACCGTAAGGCCTTGCCCAATAGGTGCAATGCCGCGTCTTTGGCGTGTAATTTCCGCCTTGTCTTGCATAATGATAAAATCGACGGACCTAAGCCAAGGAACTTCTGGGAGTCCTGCATCATCCGGCATCCAGCTGTCGAAACGTCCCACAGGATCACCATGATGATGGATCATATCGGCCAGATTAGCATAAGCTCCATTATGCCCATAAGGCGCGGTCAGGGCCACATTGCGTAGCATCGGTGTGCGAAATCGATAGGCGTCCGCGATATCATCACTTTCACCCATCCGCCCCACATCACGTGCGATCAAGTCAAAGCGGCGGGTCCTGCCGGGGCCAAATGGCGGCAAACCAAGCGCGTGGAATTTCTGATCAGAAAACAGTGGCCCACTGTGGCAAGAAGCACATTGCCCAGCCTTAAAGAACAACGCCTTGCCACGCTTTTGCGACGCATCAAGGGCACCTTCATCGCCCCCCAAGTACCGGTCAAATGGACTGTCATAACTTTGGAACTCAAGCGCTTGAAAGGCGGCAAGCGCATTCGCGATTTCAACGATCGTCACGTCTTTGGGAGTATTGATGTGATCGAATGCGGCAACAAAGCGGTGTCCATATTCTGGAATGCTACGCACCCTTTTGGCGATAATTGGCCAGCCTTTGTCGATGCGATCATAGACTGCGCCAGCCACTTCATTTTCACCGGTGCCCCCTGCCATTTCGGTTTCGGATGTGAGCGGAAACAGCGCTTGCGCGGCGAGCAGTGAGTTCAACCCCCCGGGCAACCATTCCTCAGCCGGGGTGTTAAATCCGTTGTTGTACGTATCTGCGCGACTTATCCGACCATCATGCATCAGTGTGTGTACGTCGCGCGCGCCGAGGTTCCACAGTGCTAGGGCGTTGCGCGGCACACGTCGTTCTATCCGCGCATGGCCAGTGCCACCATGGCGATCTTTGCCCAGCCCCACGCCCCCTTCCCCAATCCCCAAGGACACCCCATCAGAGGTACCAAATTTAGGATGGTGACAGGTGCCGCAACTGATATTCTTGTTCCCAGACAAGATTTTATCGTAGAATAGAAGCTGACCAAGGGCCGCTTGTTCTGGCGGGAATGTGATGAAATCTGTGGCGCTCAAGGCTGGCGGCATGTTGTCAGCGGCCAATGGGAATGCGCCAATGCAAAAGACAAAAACAAGGATGTTGCGCCAATGAGATTTCTTTTTGCTTTGGCTCTCGCTGCAAGCCCTGTGAACGCGGATATTGAAGAAGCCCGCGACATGATGGAGCGTGGTGAGTTTCAGGCGGCCTATACCGAATTGTCCCCAGCTGCGCGGGCGGGCAATGCGGATGCTGAGGAATTGATCGGCATCATGTACGCGATGGGCCTCGGCGTGCCGCGCGATGACGAACGCGCGTTTGAATGGTATCTGCGCAGCGCCATGAAAGGCCATCCTGGCGCGCAATCGGGTGTGGGGTGGTACTATGAGGTTGGGCGTGGCATGCCTGCTGTCGATCTGACCCGCGCCTATATGTGGTACACGCTGTCCGCGATTGGCGGCGACCCAGACGCCGCGATCAGCCTTGAAGAAGTGGTCAAGAAAATGACCCCAGAGATGATTGAAAAAGCGCATATATTGGTCGATGACTATAAGGGCTGGATGTATCCGTTTCGGTAAGTGGGCAGCGCAAGATAACCCGCGCCGCCCCTTAGCTATTAGTTCAGATCCTTAGCATAATCCGCAGCTAGATCAGCCTCGGCTGTGTCAACCGCTGCAATCAGTGCGTCGAGGATTTGATCACCCCCATCAACATTGCCACGGAACCATTCTTGGACAGGTGCAGCCGCTTCAGCAAAGGCTGCTTTTTCTTCGGGTGTTGGCACGTACAGGTCGCCTCCGCCTTCAACAAATGCCTGATAGGCTTCGATGGATTTACGCTTGGGTGAAGCAAACGTCGCCTGCTGCAATTGGCTAAAGCCATCCACAACAACGCGGCGCATGTCTTCTGGCATGGCCATAAAGTTGGCGTTGCTCATCCACCACAGCGCGCCCATGTAGGCGTGACCGTCAAGCGTCATGTACTGCAAACCCGCATCTGGAAACTTCATACCCATGATGTCGGTGATGCCGTTTTTGGAACCCTCAACCACACCAGTTTGGAACGAGGTGAACAGTTCAGGCCATGGGATCGGCGTTGGGGATGCGCCCATTGCACGGACGAGTTCCTGCGGCAGATCGGCAACCACAGTGCGGATTTTCAACCCTTCCATGTCGGACGGCGATGCCACACGGCGCTGCGTGTTAGCAAAGTTGCGCCAGCCGCCGGTGTTACCGATGGTCATCAAACGGATCGCGTCGCCAGATGTTTCCAATGCCATAGTACGCATTTCGCGTACAAAATCGCCCGTTAATACAGACTCGGCCACACGGTCATCTGCCATCAGATACGGTAGATCGAGAACCTGCACATACGGGAATATACCCGCAGCCCCCCCAGAGGTTGAGATATATACGTCGATAGACCCTTCAGCGACACCTTCAAGGCATTCTGCACCTGTTGCGCACAGCTGCGTACCGATGAACAGCTCAACAGCGATGCGCCCGTTTGAGGCGGCCTCAACGTAGTTTTTGAAGACAACCAGACCATCATAGTCTTCGTCGTTTTCGTTTGAGTTTGCCGTGGCGCGGATGGTGAAATCCTGCGCCCATGAGGCCACTGGGGCGGCCAGCAGCGCGGCCGTCATGGCCACTGTCGCGAGTTTCTTCAGCATTGTTCTCTCCCTGTTATGGATGCTGTTTATGTTTATGACCTTAGTTGGATCACGGTGTTGGGCTTATACAAGCCGAGAACCCGACTTCTGGGCCACAGCCCAAAAATCCGGTCAGATATGGCACCGTCATCGAAATGGCGGGGACATAGGTAATGAGGAAAATCACGACGACCTCAACGGCGAGGAACGGCAGGATCGCCTTTGAGATTGTTTCGACCTTTTCACCCGACACCGCCGATGCGACGAACAGGACCAGACCCATTGGTGGCGTGGCAAGGCCGACGGTCAGGTTCACGGACATGATGATGGCGAAATGCACGGGGTGTACGCCGAGGTCGACAAAGATTGGGCCAAGGATAGGACCAAGGATGATGATTGCCGGGCCCGCATCCAAGAACATGCCGACGATAAACAACAACAGGTTGATCAGGAACAGCAGAACCAGCGGATTTTCGGACAGTGACAAGATGTAATCAGACAGGATTTGAGGCGCATAAGACAATGACACCACCGTCTTGAACGCAACGGCGGCCCCCACCAGCAACAACACAGCAGATGTGGAAATAGCGGATCGTGTCAGCACCTCAATAAGGTCACGGCCATTCATCGAACGCAGGACAAAAAAGCTAACCACCAACGCATAGGCCACCGCAACGGCGGATGCTTCGGTTGGGGTAAACACACCAATCAGGATCCCGCCAAGGATGATGATGGGGGTTTGCAGGGGTGCCACGGCCTTTTTACAAAC
>CALKXT010000041.1 GCA_938003685.1 uncultured Sulfitobacter sp.
TTTTGGCATCAACGTAATCCGAGAGTTCGGCCGCTTTATCTCAGAGACCGAAGTACAGGCCGGTGACACGATAATCAAAGCGCGCCGTATTGTGATCGCAACAGGCTCGTCACCATTTGTACCGCCGATTCCGGGGCTTGAAAGTGTCCCTTATGAGACAAACGAAACTCTGTTTGAGCTGCGTGAAAAACCCGAGCATCTGTTGATCATCGGTGGTGGTCCCATTGGAATGGAAATGGCACAGGCGCATATCCGTATGGGTATGAAAGTCACGGTGATTGAGGGTGATAAGGCGCTGGGTAAAGATGATCCAGAAATGGCTGCCGTCGTTTTGGATATGCTGCGCGAGGAAGGTATCGTCATTGAAGAAGGCGCATTGGCTGCGGAAATTCGTGGTGCAAAAGGCGCGATTGAGATCGAGGCCAAGGATGGTCGTATCTTCAAAGGGTCGCACCTGTTGATGGCGGTAGGGCGCAAGGCGAACACGGATAAGCTGGATTTGGAAAAAGCGGGGATTGAGCCCGCGCGGGGCGGGATCAAAGTTGATGCATCGCTGCGGACAAGCAACCGCAAAGTCTATGCTATTGGGGATGTGGCAGGTGGCCTGCAATTTACACATGTTGCGGGCTATCACGCGGGTGTGATTATCCGTTCAATGTTGTTTGGCCTGCCATCAAAGGCTAAGAACAGTCATATTCCTTGGGCGACTTATACTGATCCTGAATTGTCCCAAGTTGGCCTTACTGAAGCACAGGCGCGGGACGAACATGGGGGCAAGCTTGAGGTTGTGCGTTTTCATTACACCCACAATGACCGCGCCATCGCGGAACGCAAAACCAAAGGTTTTATCAAAGTGATGGTTGTTAAAGGTCGTCCCATCGGTGCGTCTATTGTTGGATATCAAGCGGGTGAGTTGATCAATCTGTGGGCCTTGGCGCTGGCAAACAATATGAAAATGAGCCAGATTGCAGCCATGGTTGCCCCATACCCCACAATTGGCGAGATCAACAAACGCGCAGCGGGGGCGTATTTTAGTCCACGCTTGTTTGAGAGTGGTATGGTCAAACGTGTGGTCGGTTTTGTGCAGCGTTTTATTCCCTAGATGCCCATGATTAACTCCCTCTCTGGTCGCCTGCTGATCCTGACAACCATCTTTGTGATGTTGGCCGAAGTGTTGATCTTTGTGCCCTCCATCGCGCGGTTTCGCGAAGATTATATGTTGAACCGATTGGAGCGTGCGCAAATCGCGTCGCTCGCGCTTTTGGCCGATGATATGCTTGATCCGGCACTAGAAGATGAATTGCTGCGCAATGCCGAGGTTTTTAACATTGTGCTGCGGCGCGACGAGGTGCGTCAGTTGATGTTGTCCTCGGACATGCCGCAATCTATTTCAGATACTTTTGATCTACGCGATGCCACTGCGATGACATTGATCAAAGATGCTGTGCTGCGGTTGTTCAGCCCCCAAAATGAAGTGATCCGCGTGATTGGTGCGCCTGTCCGTGAGGCGGGTTTGTTGATAGAAGTCACGATGGAAACTGCACCGATGCGGATGGCCATGCTGGATTATGGTAAACGCATTCTGGCACTATCAGCCGTGATTTCTGTTTTCACAGCTCTCCTGCTATTTGTCGCAATGCGGATATTTTTGGTCAAACCGATCAAAGGTGTCGTGGCGCATATGCAAAACTATGCAGCCGCCCCCGAAGACGCGCGGCGCATCATTACCCCCAGCGCGGGTGTGACCGAACTGCGCGACGCCGAAGAGGCGTTGAAAAAACTACAAACCGACCTGACACAGGCGCTCAAGCAAAAAGAGCGATTGGCGCAATTGGGCTCAGCCGTCAGCAAGATCAGTCATGATTTGCGCAACATCTTGACCTCAGCGCAGTTGTTCACTGACCGGATCGAGATGTCAGAGGACCCGACCGTTAAACGCATGGCCCCGAAACTGGTGGGGTCCATCACCCGGGCCGTGCATTTGTGCGAATCTACTCTGGCATTTGGCAAGGCGGAAGAGCCGGGGCCAACATTGACTATGGTTGATCTGGGCGAACTTATCGAAGATGTTATCGACGGTGAACGGTTGGCTGCTGGAGATCATGACGTCAGCTTCGCTGCTGATATCCCAAACGGGATGATGGTGCGCGCCGATCCTGAGCAGATGTACCGTGTGTTGTCCAATCTTGCGCGTAACGCCCGGCAGGCGATTATGGCCACAAACCAACCCGGCGAAGTTAACATGCAGGCGCATGAGACAGAGACCGCATGGGAGATCAAAGTGTCGGACACAGGGCCCGGGCTGCCCGTAAAGGCACAAGAGCATCTGTTCACCCCCTTTCAAGGTGGTGCGCGCAAAGGCGGAACAGGTCTTGGCCTTACCATTGCGGCCGAACTTGTGAAGGGACATGGCGGTGACCTTACATTGGCGCAAACAGATGCTACGGGCACGCAATTTTCTATCATATTGCCAAAAGGTGATGGCACTTTGTGACCTGAGTTCGTTAATTTCGAATTGGGACCAATCAAGGGCTTGCAAAGCTGGCAGGACGGGACTAAACCGCCGCGCAGTGCACCCGTAGCTCAGCTGGATAGAGTACCTGACTACGAATCAGGGGGTCAGAGGTTCGAATCCTCTCGGGTGCACCATTTTTCTTGATATCCTGAACTGAAGCGTTTGATCATGGTTGATCTCAAGCTGATCTACTGCTGCGATCCGTTTTAACAATCGATATGCGGACAAAGCCGCCCTTCGATGCCATGCAGAACCAGCAGGCCAACCCAAGCAACGCTTTACTGACCTTTTGGGGCTACAGTTTTGAGCCGAATTTGAAATTGCATTTAATACACTTCAAATAGTGATGGGCCTTGATAGGCAGGGTTATGCCGCATTTCTGCGGTTCATTGTTAAAAACGAGCGTTCTTTAAACCACCTTTTTTGTGAGGCGACGTACATAGTTTGAAAATTGCTATGCTGGGTAACTCTCTCTCTTTTTCCTGATGGAAGTTATTAGCGGTTGTTTCAAAAAGCGTGCGATCTTCGCTGTCTGCGAGACAGCCATAAGACACACGGGAACAAGAGTGCGTAAGGCATGCGGAATTTTGATACGCCGCATAATCTGGCGTTTGGTCCCACCCATTGTTTTAGCCATGTCCAAAACCTCGGCAGGGACGCGCGTCAGCCCGTCATAGAACGCAGAGGTCACCGGAAAATAGATGATCAAAACTGCCATCACAACTTTGGATGCGATGCCATAGCCGAACCAAAGTGTCAGGATCGGGGCAAGCGCGAATACAGGAACCGCTTGGGTGAAAATCAGCAGCGGCATGACCAGACGATGCAGGCGCGCAGAGCTTGCCAATTGGACTGCGGTAATTGCGCCAAAGACCGTACCAATGATCAAGCCCAAGAAGACCTCGGTTGCTGTAACAATTGCGTTTTCTGCAATTAAAAGGCGGTTTTTGATTGCCGCCGGTGCGACCCGCATTGGCGACGGCAGGATGAAAGGGGGAACACCCGTAATCCACACAATCCCTTGCCAAAGCAAAAGTGCAAAAGCAACGGCCCCCAAAGCATATTGCAATCGTATCATGAGATGTGTCTCAGATGCGCCAAGAGTTCCGCCTGACAGGCGACTGTCGCAGGGGCATATTGATCGCGAACAGGAATGTTTAGCGGAGGTGGCCAGGACGCACTGCCTCTGCCGGGTCATGGGTGACCAGAAAGACTGTTTTATTCGTCAACACTCGGCTGCGCGTTCCTGCATATCTGCTCGTGTACTCGCGTCCAATGCCGAAAACGGTTCGTCCAACAGTGCTATGGGTCGATCTTCCATCAAGGTGCGCGCAAGGGCGGTGCGCTGCCGTATCCCACCCGACAGCATATTTGGCTTCTTATGAAAGTGATTTGACAGGCCAACGCGCGCCAGCAGGTGCTTGGCCCTTTCCATGTCTGGCGTCTGGCCCCGCAACCGCGCGCCCAGCACGGTATTTTCCAGAACGCTAAGCCATGGCAGCAAATGATCAGATTGCGCCATAAAGCTGACACGCCCCGCTATGGCGGCCCCGTCAGAGGCTGTAATTTTGCCCTCGAAACCACCTGCAACCGTCAGATCCGCAATCAAGCGTAGGAGCATGGATTTCTCCACGCCAGACCACCCCAAAATACATGTCCATTGTCCTGCGGGAAGCGCCACATCAACGGGTCCAAACAAGCGGACAGTTTCAATGGAATGCGTGCCGCGCAGGTGGATTGAGGGAGCGTGTGTCACGCGCCGCGTAACCCCATGTCCCAAAACGAGATTTCAAGCCGCGTGGCGGTGTCAAAGCGCGCTTGTAGTTGCGGCCACCGTGCTGATGCCGCGGGATTAGGACCCAAACGGCGTGTGACAGCAGCATCAATCATGTGTCCAACTGCCACCATCGCACCTTGATAATCGCCATCGGCGTAGGTTGCGATCCAGTCGCTATAGGACGTCTCAGCGACGGCCGTTTCTGCCAGCCGCGTGCCGATTTCACCATAGCCGAAACAGCATGGCGCCAGTGCTGCTATCAGATCTAGGAAGTCGCCCTGTAGCCCTGCATCCATGACATAGCGGGTATATGCGATATTTTCGAACTCTTCAGTGGCGGCAAAAAGTGTCGCCTCATCAATGCCTGCCGCAGCACAGGTTTTGACGTGCAGCGCCATCTCGTGATTGACCAAGGCATCAACGGTCCCTGCACAGACCTTCATCTCGTTCAGTGTTTCAGCCTTGACCACGCCCAGCGACCATGCCCGTGCAAAATGCACGAGGAACACATAGTCCTGAACCAGATAATGCAGGAAAGATGCGCGTGTCAGCGAGCCGTCCCGCAGCCCTTCGACAAAAGCATGATGGGTATAATCGTGCCAAAGGTCGCCACACCCCGCGCGCCAAAGTGCAAAGGTAGTCCCGTAGGGTGAGCCGCTCATGGTGCTGTCACATCTATGGCAATGTCGCTGACAGGATTGATGGACGGGATCAGTCCTGCATCATACAAGAAAGCCTCGAACGTGGCATACCGCCCCACATCCATCGCAGTTGGACGCAGTGCAAAGCGGGGCAGCGTGTCACCCCACGCGCGTTTGTTCAGCTCATCGTTGAGCTCGGGCGAAGTGGTTACAAAAACCTCCCAGCTCTCGACTGGGTTATTGATAATGTACTGTGTGGCCTTTTCGATGTCTGCTAGAAAGCGCTGGATCATCTCCACATCCATCGTGTCTGTGTTTGCCACATAAATCAGTTCGTCGTAAGGCGGCAGACCTTCCTCTTCGACATAAAAACAGCGGCCCGGCACGCCTTCGATATCCATCTGGTTTAGTTCGAAGTTCCGAAATGCGCCGAGAACAGCATCGACTTGACCAGACATAAGCGAGGGGGAGATGGGCCAGTTCACGTTGATCAACTCGATATCGTCGAGTGTCAGGCCATGGGTTTTCAACACATGCCCCAGAACCGCTTCTTCAACGCCACCAACTGAAAAGCCGACCTTGCGCCCTTTAAGATCGGCAAGGGTTTTAATGGGGCCATCCGCCAAGACCAACAGGCAACTCAGCGGAGTGGCAACCAACGTGCCGACACGTTGCAGGGGAAGCCCCTCATGGATTTGTAGGTGCAATTGCGGCTGGTACGAAATCGCCAGATCAGCCTGACCTGCCGCAACCATTTTCGGAGGTGCAGACGGATCCGCTGGGGCGATTATCTCTACCGCGAGGTTTTCGTCGGTAAAATACCCTTTTTCCTGTGCGATAATGACAGGTCCATGGTCTGGGTTAACGAACCAATCCAACAACAAGGTAACTTGATCCTGGGCCCAAAGTGGAGCGGCACACAGCGACAATGCGGTTGCTAAGAATATAGATTTCATAGGGGTCTCTTTCATTTGGAATAAAGCGCGGCAAAATGGTGGGTCGGCCCGTGCCCAGTGCCCACAGACAGATCGCCCGCATACAAAATGGCCTGTGCAACATAGGATTTGGCTTCAGCCGTTGCCGCCGCAGGTGGTAACCCTTTGGCCAGTTGTGCCGCCAAAGCCGAGGACAGTGTGCAACCCGTGCCATGTGTGTTCGCAGTTGGGATGCGCACGGCCTCGAACCACGTCGTAGCGTCCGCTGTCACAAGGCAATCGGGGCTGTCGGGCCCGTCAAGATGCCCGCCTTTCATGAGAACTGCTTTGGCCCCCAATGTGCATAGTGCTGCGCCTTGAGCGGTCATTTCATCGCGTGTGGTGGCGATGCCACAGCCCAGCAGATGCGCCGCTTCTGGCAAGTTGGGTGTCAGCAATGTTGCAATGGGCAATAGTGTATCCCGCAGAGTATTCACTGCATCAGCTTGCAGCAGCTTAGCGCCACCTTTGGCGATCATTACCGGATCAAGGACGATGGGGATGTTTGTATGCCCCTTCACCGTCTGCGCCACAGCTGCTGCAATGTCTGCGTTTGCGATCATCCCGATCTTGACCGCATCAACGCGGATATCAGCAAAGACGGCTGCAATCTGTGCTTGGACAAATGCAGGTGGGACAAGGTGAATGCTCGTTACACCTTGGGTGTTTTGTGCGGTCAATGCCGTGAGTGCGGCCATGGCAAAAGCACCATTTGCGGAAATCGCCTTGATGTCTGCCTGAATGCCAGCCCCGCCAGACGGGTCAGACCCTGCGATGCTCAGAACATTAGGGATCATCGTAAATGCTCCGGTTCAAAGGCATCAAATACGCCTGCAGCTGCCTGTGGATCAGTCTGCCCACAGATCGCAGACACAACTGCGATGCCATCCGTCCCGGTACCCAACACACCCTTGATATGGCCGGCTTTCAGACCGCCAATCGCGACGTTCGGCAAGGACGACTGGGCGACAAGTTCCGCCAATCCGTCAAAGCCTACAGGCCGCGCGTGATCGTCTTTTGTCGATGTGCCAAAAACAGGCCCTATCCCGAGATAATCAACCAGTCCTGGATCAGCATCGCGCACAGCTTGTGCCGTTTCGCAGGACAGGCCGAGGATTTTACCCGCGCCAAGCATCGCGCGCGCCTGGGCAGGTGAGATGTCGCCTTGGCCAATATGTGCGCCGTCCGCCTCTGCCGCCACGGCAGCTGTGACATCATCATTGATGACCAATGGGACACCTGTGCCCTGCAAGACCTCCCTTAGGGCCACAGCCAGTTCAATGCGTTGCGCCGTCGTCGCATGTTTGTCGCGCAGCTGCACCATCGTTACTCCGCCAGCCACCGCGCAGCGCACGGTTTGCACAATGCCAGTTTGTGCGCAAAGGTTCGGGTCAGTCACTAGATAGAGTCGCAATTGTTTTCTGAGTGCTGCCATTACCCGATGACCTTTGCCAGGTCTGCCGGCTGGGCCGCAGCAAGTGCATCGAGGAAGTACATCTGGAAACTGCCTGGCCCCTGTGCCAGTTTTGCGGCCGCCGTCCCAGCCACTTTAAAATGGGCAAGCGCGCAGAGAGCTGCGTCAAATGCGGGGCCTGTCGCTGCATATGCACCCATCAATGCGGTCAGGGAACACCCCAATGCCGTAACTTGCGGCATTAAGGGCGACCCCCCCGAGACACTGGCTTCTTGATCGCCGTCAGTCAGATAATCAACTGGACCGGTGATGGCCACAACCGTTCCAAACTGCACTGCCAGCGCCTTTGCGGCACCTTGGGCGGCCTCGACACTATCGCCACAATCTGCGCCTTTTCCCGCCCCCGCTTCTCCTGCGAGGGTCAGTATTTCTGATGCATTTCCGCGAACAATCGTGGGGCGCTGCGCCAGTAATTGTTGCGCTGCCTGTTTGCGGTACTCCGTTATGAAATGCGCCACGGGGTCAAAAACCCACGGGAGCTTATGCGTGTTTGCGGTTGTTGTTGCCGCGATCATGCTTGCTAGCCACGGTACCGATAAGGTCCCAATGTTGATCGTTAGCGCACCGCAAATGGGCGTGAATTGCACCATCTCCTCAGGCGCATGTACCATCGCAGGCGATGCGCCCGCTGCCAATACGACGTTTGCTGCAATATTCATCGCTACGTAGTTGGTTATGCAATGCACGAGAGGGTTTTGGTCGCGAAGGCATGTCAGCAAATCGTGTCGGGGCATAATCGTTCCTCTTTTTGCCAGCAAAAAGAGGTGTGATGCATGTAGCGCAATGAAACATACGACCTCCCTACGCCAGCATTATCTGGTTCAGGTTCAAAGGGTACGTCTCAGCTTTTCAGCGCCCCTGGTGAACAAACGGCTAAGTGCTTTTGGAGGTATCGTCAAACAGATTGAGGTTTTTCGATGAGAAACGCGAACATTTGTCGGATGTTGTCATAGGCCAGTTTGACTAAGGTGTATGGCTGCTTTCATTGTGTGATGCAGCAGCGACAAATCTTACAAGGAAGAATGCGGGCGGGTTTTGGTGCTGTGGGTATTGTGCGTTGCGGTTATCTGTATCCACGATGCGATTCAGGATGTCGTCCTATTTTTTATCCAAAAAAAAGCGTACTTGATGCTGGCGGTGATGGCACCCGTCTGTGCATGGGGTTGCGCACAAGCGTCCTTGAACATGGTGTTATGCAACGCTAGCCAGACGCTTTGATACATGATGCGTGTTTTTATCAGTCACTAAAAATAGGGATCGCGCTAGGCCAGTGAACTTTTTGACTAATAAGACGTGATCCGTGTCTCAATATGTTGGGCCGTTTTGATGCCTAATCTAATGTCTGCATTTTGGTCAGGCCAGTCAGACCCTTTGTGGGTGTCAGTCCGAAGGTCGTCATGGCTGTGCGCGCAGTATGCGCCGCATCTGAAAATCCCGCATCAATGCCAGCAGTCCCAATTTTCTCTCCCAGATACGCACTTCGAGCCGTAGCAATAATTGCAGTCCAGATTTTGAATCTTCGAAATGTTTGACCCGTTGTGGATTTAAAGTGCCGAAGGGATTGTGTGCGTTCCAACCCAAGATGGTGTGCGAGGTCCGTCTGTGACATGCGGACCATAGGTGTAGCGTAGAGATGCCTTACAATATCCATCACTTTGGGGTCTGGTGGGTGGCGCGTGCCGTCAAGCATCATACGAAAGCGGGTCAAAGTTGCATGGTCTGATTTTTCGAAAACAGTAGGAAGTATTTCCCACTTCGCATCAAGTCGTTCAAAGTCGGCTGCTTCAACTGGAAGGTGTACGCCGTCAAGGTAGATGATGTCGGCACCGCCCGATCGGACAACAACACGGTGCGGGACGTTGGGCTTGATGCAGACAATATTTGCGTCCAACGCGGTCATTTCATTTGCAACAAGAACTTGATTTTGACGTCCAACGATAACGCAAGGCATCAGGTTTTTATGTAAAGCAAGCGCACCTGCATCGAAGGAAAACAGGTGGTTTTGAAATGTCTTCTTTTGCGCGTGCATATGCGATCCGTCAGTGTGAATGGCTGTGAAATAGTTTTTGGACTGCATTGATTATACTAGAAAAGAGACACCATTTGATATGCTAGTGGCGCTGTTATGCCCATAGATTGCATATTTTGTGCACGTTTCTTCAAGCGTTCGGGTTCATTCATGTGCAAAAGGTCTGCTCATGAATGCCATCAACGGAATGCACAGATCATGAAGCGTTTTGCAGTTAGAAGTCTGATCGGGATTGCCTTTTTGATTCTCGGCACAACTATTGCTTGGTTCTCCATACCAAACACAATCGCAACAGGCTTGTTGAAGCTGAACAATATGTCGGCTGGCCTCACATCGAAAATAGTTTCTACTAAAATTGGTGATATTCATTATCTCGAAGGGGGCGACGGCGAAACCATCGTCATGATCCATGGAATTTACGCACGCAAAGAACATTGGGTTGATTTGGCGCGACAGCTTATCGACGATTATCATGTGATTGCGATTGATTTGCCAGGTTTTGGTGACAACGCCAAGCGCCCTGATGCGGACTACCAGATTGACCAACAGCAAGAAAATTTGCTTGCCGTTTTAGGTGCGCTAGAGTTGGAAAACGTCCATATAGCTGCAAATTCTATGGGAGCTTATGTGTCTGCGCTCTTGGCTGACGTACACCCTGAACTGGTGTCCAGTCTTGCATTTGTCGGCAGTCCGCTAGGGGTGCCAACCTTGGTCAAAAGCGATATGGAAATCGCTATTGAAGATGGTCACATTCCTTTGTTGATTAAAACCGAAGCGGATTTCCATGCGCGCAACAAATGGTTGTCGCCCAAGACCATTTATGTACCTGGACCAATCTATAACAGCTGGATGGAAAGCGAAGTCGCCACAGCTGACAAAAATGTCCAGATTTGGAATTCCGTTCACACTCAATCGACCGCTCCCACCGTCTTGGACTTGGCACCTTCTTTGGTCATGCCGTCCCTAATTCTCTGGTGTCGCTCTGATAGGATTTTTCATGTTAGCGGGGCAGGGCTGCTTGACCAAAAATTACCAAATTCAACGCTCGCCATTCTTGATGATTGTGGCCACCTGCCAATGCTGGATCAGCCAGATTTGGTGGCCAAAGCATATGCCAAATTCCTTGGAAATATCAGGTCAACTGCAGCGCAACAGCCGTGATGACGTTCGCTACGACTTCTAACGCGGAATAAAAGAGCGCAATATCTCATAGACAGAAAGGCAATTATGAAAACCACCAGTACTTTGCCGTCGCTTTTTGGGGCGTCCACTTTTGTCCTACTGATTTCGGGGGTTTTACTGCCCGAAGTCATCAGCTTTTTCAGGTCCGACTATAGCTCAATTGCGAACTATATCAGCGAACTTGGAGCGAAAGAGGCTGATTATGCTCTTGTCATAAACATCTTTGGTTTTCTGCCAACTGCTCTCTGCAGTGCCATTGCACTTATGTGTCTGTGGGGGCTGCCATTCGTGAATAACATGGCCAAAGCTGGGCTTGTCTTATGGGGCATTGGGTTGTCTGTTGGATATCTCGGCGCGTTCGTCTTTCCCTGCGATTACGGGTGTCCATTTGAAGGCAGTTCGCGTCAATTGATCCACAACCTTTTCGGACTTGTCGCATATCCAGTCGGAACGCTAGGACTCTTGTTGCTCGCAAAAGGTTTAAAGAAGAATTCGATCAACGTAGCATCAAAGCTTGTGTTTATGGTGGCGATCCTGACCGCGATTGGCTTTGTGATGATGTTGCACCCCGAACAGGCTGATATACGTGGTTTTTGGCAAAGGCTGGCTGATTACTCAATGTTTATACTCATTGTGAGCCTAGGGCGACTTATGTCTCACCCCGCCAAAGCATGATCTGCCCTATCTTAGGCAAGACGACTTCTTAATCTGCAAGAGAGCGCCTTTGGCGCGCCCGAAGCGAATTTCAGCTTTGTTAAATTTTACTTCCTAGACACTTTACAACGGCTAAGGCTGAATGGACCCTTTAGTATCCGGCTAAAGATCCTGATCAACCGTGATCCAGACATCGCCCTCGTCATGGACATTAATTTCTGCGAACAATGCACTCGTCGTATTTTCGACCACTGCACTACGGATCAACAGAGTCGTCTCAGACGCAAAGGATTTAAGCGATGATCGATATCGAAAAAGCCCGTTTGGACACCCCGAGCTGTGAAAACGTGCTGCATTTTAACAACGCTGGTTCGTCGCTTATGCCGGTGCCAGTTTTTAACGCGCTCCAACGTGTGCTGCGTGATGAATATGAGGTCGGTGGATATGAGGCTGCAAGGCGGGCAGAGGACGATCTGCAAGCTTTCTATATGGAGTTTGCCGGCCTTTTGAATGCCGAACCGGACGAGATCGCATTTGTCGAGAATGCAACCCGCGCATGGGATATGGCATTCTACGGTTTGCATCTAAAGCCGGGAGATAGGGTTATTACCCACGCATCCGAATATGCGTCTAATTACCTCGCGCTTTTACATCAATCACGTCGACTTGGCTTTGAAATTGACATCGTGGCTTCGGATCAATCGGGGCAGATCGATGTTGACGCGTTGGACAATATGATCGGAGCAAATACAAAACTAATCGCGATCACACATGTTCCAACGCAAGGTGGCTTAGTGAACCCTGCCGCAGAGGTAGGGAAAATTGCGCAAAAACATGGCGTTCTTTATTTGCTGGATGCGTGCCAATCCGTTGGTCAAATTAATGTTGATGTCGCTGAAATCGGGTGTGATATTCTGTCGGGCACAGGACGCAAGTTTCTACGCGGTCCAAGAGGCACGGGGTTTCTGTACGTCCGCAGAGGGATCATCGACCAGATAGACCCACCCTTCATTGATCTTTTTTCTGCCAAGTGGACTGAGGCGAACAGTTTTACATTAGTTGATGGTGCAAAACGATTTGAAAACTGGGAAAGCTTTGTTGCGGGCCGCGTTGGTTTGATGGAAGCTGTTCGGTATGCACGAAACATCGGGCTTGCCAACATTGAGGCCCGCGTGAGTGCGCTTGGGCAAGACCTGCGTGATGCGCTTTTGGAGGTGAAAGGTGTATCAGTGCATGATCTTGGTCTGAAGAAATGCGGGATTGTCACGTTCAAGAAAGATGGGATCGACCCCGCACTCATGGGGGACACCCTTCGGGGCGACGGAATCAACGTGTCTACTTCTCAAATGACCTCGGCGCGCCTTGATCTTGAGCCACGCGACCTCAAGGCTTTGACGCGGGCATCCGTTCATTACTTCAACACGCAAGATGAGATTACTCGATTTGTTGAGGCTGTGAAAAAGGCATAAAAGAAAATAGACGGTAGAGCCCCTTTTGCAAAGGACAGGCAAGGCCTTGCGCGCCGATCGTGTGATCGGTCAACAGTATTGCGCGTAAAACAGTACGGATAATGTCAGGCCTATCCAACCAAGGGTTCCCTGACGGACTGTGTTGATCAACATTATCCTCTCTCAGGTGTAAGGACTTATGTGGTGTGATACGATGTGCGTCTCTATCAGATCAAAATGATGAATTTTTGGAGTTAATGAAATTACGTGACAAAACGTGATGCTCGGTCTAAATTCAACCTATTAGAGATATATACCTAAGCGGAAATTTTTTATCCGTGCGTAACTCACGAAACGATAAGCATATAATTTAACGATTTTAGACGGTTATTTTAGCACAAGAATTTTGGGGAGATTAGACCGTGAGTCTATTTGACTACCCACGCATTAATTTTACGGGGACTTTGACCCTTAACCCCGGTACGGCCAATAACGATGATTACTCTGGACGCTGGCATGATCCAACAAACGGGGCAAACCTTGCGCTAATCGATTCAGCAACGGTTCAACCTATTACCAATGGGTTAAGCGACACGGAGTTTCTGGATTGGCTTCAAAAAGAGCATACCTTTGAGCCGACAAATGGTACTGGATCGCCGCGTAAATTCATTCCTGCCGAATGGAACTATTACGGCAATATGAGCTCTAAAACGCTGGCACAGATCACGGGTGTTCAGACGGATGCGCAAAGTACTGCGACCACGGATGCTGCTTATAGCCAGTTGATCGGTAAACCAATAAACATGTCGGGAAATATCACAGACGTGAATTCCGAAGGTTCGCCTCCCGGCACTCAATTTTTCCTCAATCATTTTTCGCTCAAGGCGGGTGATATCGAAATATCTGGCACGCCCGATAAGGCTGCGTGTCAGTGGATCAACTTCGCCCGAAACGTAAACATGCAAGGCGATGCTGGCGCTGGCGGGTATATGTATCACGTCATTAGGGACGGCACGGTCAAACTGCCGGGTTTTGAAGATCAGAACCCGATTGGCATGGTGTTGCGGTACTATGTGTATGCCAAGCACAATTCGTTAGGTAACTCTGCTGATATTCTGGACCGGTATGCTGAAAAAAAGACAAACCCAGCCGACTTTCAGATCACTGGCACTCTTGCGCCATTGTTTGCGCATGAGACCAGTCTTACTGGCCCGGTTGGACGTTTACTGGCCTGTGATGTGCCTAATATTGATGTGCCCGAGGGCAAACGGAACAATACTTCGAATGGAAAGCTGGCTCTTGCCCCGGCGGTTGTATCTTGCACGGATGACTTGATCAGTGTTGATTTTATGGGCAGTTTTCCTGAGGAAATGGTAGGCACCTTCCCGTCACAACCAGCCATCAACGATCCTGCTTGGGACAAGCCGACCCTAAAGAATCCCAAGTTTATCTTTGGTGATGTGATGCTGACTTTGATCAGCGGGTCTGACCGCGTCGACATTGCGAATGTCCCATATCAAGATACCGCAGCTGGAAATGCCCGAGGGTGGCTATTTGATTTTGATATATCCAGCAATGAGGCAGCGACCAAAATGTTGGCCGACCCGGATGCTATTTTTAGCCTCAATAGCGCGGCCTATGGTGACGTTTTGCAAGAAACGGATTATTATTTCGTAACCAATCAGCAAGCGGTTTATGCGGAGCAGGGCGATACGACGGATACCTATGTGAACCAAGGCCTGCCCAGAGAAACGGCTGAATTCTCAGTTTACCATCGGGGTAAACAGCTTTCGGCGGCAGATACACCCCCGGTCACCGTGTGGGGTTACAAGGCCACACCACTTGGCGATTCCGGCGCGCGCACTGTGCTGTATGAGAATTTCGATCCCGGTGCGCCTTTGTCGCTTCATCCGCCACTCGCCAAAGATTTTTTCCAGCCCGGCACATATTACCTGACCTTTGGCGTCGAGGGCGCAACAGGTCCTACATCGGGTGATCCGCCTGATACCTATGCCAAATACATCGATGCGCCGTTTACCGTGCTGACCAACCGGACCGGTATCAGTATCCGCGTCTTACCAAACGAGGATTTCAGCGATTATTTGATCCAAGGGAAAACGGGGCTGATCACAAAACCTGATGTGACGTTTGATTTCGTATATCAAAACACGCTGCGCACCTATGACCTATTGTTTCCAGCCATGCATGCGGTTTTCCCACTTAGCAACGAGAGTGTGATTGGCGCAATGGCGCAAAGTATCCTGCAGCGTACCGACCTTAATTTATGGGGAAATACTGGTTTCATGCCGATCACACGCGATATGTCAGAAAGCCGGCGTGCGCTGCTGCAAGCGTGGTGTCGTGGGGTTTTAGAAAAGAAGTCATAGATTTCGGGAGCGATCAAAATTGGGGTGCTGTTAACTGAATTTAACCAACGGCATGCCTGAGGAAATAAGACGAATTAATTAATATTATAAAGGATTTTGACATGATTTACGCTAAACAAGTAACCGGAATGGCGGCGTGTACCGTCGCGTTTTTGGGTTTAAGTGCCGCACCAAGTTTCGCGGATGGTGCATGTGTTGCCCCGTCCAGTTGGACATCGCATGATGCGGTACCAGCCCCCGACAATTCAATTGCACCACAAACAAATTGTGATTTCCATGTTTGGTCGTGGAACACGTTTCTTTGGATGACGCAGCCGGACAGTGACGGCGACCTACGGTTCCAGAACTTTGCGACACTTGATGAACTCTTTGATCCGGCCCCGATGAAGACTGAATTCAGTGCGCTTTCGCTTGATAAATCGTTTGTTCTGGCACCGCGTGCGCTCAAGCCCCAAGCGTTATCAGAAGATGCTTTGCTGGCGCTTGAACCCACCAAAACCAATAAGGCGGCTCTTGCGAGTGTACAGGATATTGGAGAGATTAATCAGGCAGGATCTGCGGGCGTTTTGGTGCGGCGTGGTGCAGATGACCCAACCAGCGGCCGCGCGGTTTATTATTCATTGAATGTTGACCCAGTGTACTACAATTTTGTTCGAGAAAATAAATACTACGATGTTGCGACATACTTGGCAGCACCTGATGATACGAACTTTGCTGTTGGTTCTGCCGAATTCAAATATTCATGGATGGTCGTTGAAGATGGCGAAGATGTCAGCGATTTCTTTACTGTTGATGCGGAAATTGTCCAGCTTACCACCAACAAAGACGGTCAGGTTGTGCCCGACCCCACAAAACTGATCCCTGCAACGGTTGCCTTGGTTGGCATTCATGTGGTCGGTGTGGTTGAGGATCACCCGGAATTCATCTGGGCAACATTCGAGCACAAATCAAACTCACCTGACCTTCCTCATGGGATGGACCCTAAGTCTACAGACCCAGTGAGCAGCGAGGATTGGACGTTTTACGCAGCAAATACGCCTGCCAAAGACAGCAATCTAATTGATGACACCAATAACCTTAAATTCGCGGACGAAAGCGCGCAAACGCTTGAGCCTGTGGTCAATGTGTTTCGCGAATATGCGTGGGGGACCGACCTTGATGACCCCTCTGGTCCGGCCAACGCCGCTAACATTCAGTCGCTTAATCAAAGTGTGCTTTCAGGCACTTTGTCGGGGGATTCCGTTTGGAATAACTACCACTTGATTGGTGCAGTTTGGGGTGATGGTGACCTTCAGCCCAAGTCCATTGTCACGCCTATCGGTTCGACGAAACTGTCCAACTCCACGTTGGAGACATTTACCCAGCAGTACAGCCAATGTTTCTCGTGTCACACGACCTACAACAAGAACATGGATATCAGCCACATCATGAAACAGCACGCTGAGTGATCTTTAAACAAAGCTTTTAAAACGACGAACATTTTACCAAAGGAGATACTATTATGGCCGATCCAGTCAGCTATGCCAGCCAGATCAAACCACTTTTTAACCCGCAGGACATCGGTTGCATGTCGGGTATGGGCGTCAAACTTGATGACTATACTTGGATGTCTGACCCTACTGGTGGCGCGATGGGAAGCTGCACCGATTTTCCTGATCACATGAATGGGCGTTCTGTCTATGCGAAGCTTACAGGTGAATGCCAGCCCAAGATGCCACTGGGCGGCGCACCGTGGGATCAGGCGTCTTTGGACCTCTATAACCAATGGATGCAGGACGGATTTCAGCCGTAACGCCTGATTTGTATCAAGCATCGGGTCGGCATGATCTGGATTTTTAGTGCCGGCTCGCCTTTAGCAATAACAGCTTTTTGATGTCTGATTGATGATCCAGCCAAACCCATAGGGTGTCGCGTAAGGCGCGACTGAAACGAATTTAAACAGCCAATTTGAGGGGGAAGATATGATTAAACTAAATTGGAAAGAACCGGATAGTATTGATGATGTGCGGCTGCTTGTGCAGACGGCTATTGATCTGGAGTTCTCTACTTTACCGCCTTACCTCTATGCGCTGTTTTCAATCCGACCGGAAACAAATGTTCCCGTATTTGAGCGCCTGCACGAAGTGATCATGGAAGAAATGACTCACATGTGCTTGGCCTGTAATATCATGAACGCGATTGGCGGCAGCCCTGCAATCAATGCACCGACGTATCCCGGGCCGTTGCCGGGGGATGTTGATGCAAGTCTGACAGTTCACCTGTTGCCTTTATCCGAAGCTGCAATGCAACAAGGCATGGCCATCGAAGAGCCATCTGAAGCGATTGACCCACCTGTGCTGGCAATTGCTGCCACCGCTGAGCCGAATGTGACAATTGGCGAATATTACGAACGCTTGGATCAAGCTTTGCAAGCACTGCCAGCGTCCGCGTGGACTGCCAATCGCAATCAAGTTGATGATGCGCAGTTTTTCCCGGGCGAGATATTTGCGGTCAACACTTACGAAGATGCGCACAAGGCAATTGATCAAATCGTTTCCGAAGGTGAAGGCACGCCAGTCAGCCCAAACTCGCCGGGCAGTCCGCTCGATTTTCGCGAAGATTTGGCGCATTATTATCGGTTCTGGGAAATCGCGCGCAATCAGGTTTTGGTCAAGGATGATAACCCTGTAGGTTTTGCGTGGGGCGCACCATTGGGCGTGGATTGGGACAATGTGTATCCTGCAATCCCTGATCCGCAATTGTATGATTTTTCAAATGAATCACAAGCGGTTCAGGTTGCGCAGATGGCGTGCAATGGGGCTTACACGGGCATGATTTACATGCTGAAGGATGCCTTTAATGGTGTTGTCGGTGGCATGGGCCTTGCCGTGCGGCAAATGTTCGATCTCAGAATGGCGGCCCATGCGGCGCTCAAAACGCCCCTTGCTGACGGTGTGTCCGTGGCGGGACCTGCCTTCATCGATCTTAGCAAACAACCAGCCTCAAGCGGAGGAACTCCACAATGAGCGTACTTGAAATTCCACGGATTTACTTTGGCGGCGACATTGCATGGGATCCGGTTACAACCAATAATTATCCCGTAACACAAGCGCCAGCAGCCTATGACGAAGACGGCTGTGAAGCGACATTGAACCAGACAAACGTGAACGCAAGCAAGGTTGCCGGTTTTCGCAAAGCTGCAATCGATGAGGTGGTCAGTTCTGGAAATTGGAACCCTGATGGCACATATCGGTCGCCGTTTTTCAATACGCAGATCACAGGTGTGGACACCGGCAATGGCCTAGATATCACTGATCCCTTTGTGTCTGCACCTGTCGACTTTACAGGCATGTTGGTTGATGCAGAGCCATACGGGGCGTATTCGTCACAATTGTTCTTTGACGATATCAGCTTTGGCATTGATGGTGGTTGCCGCGTCTTTGGTAAACGGATGCAGCGTTTCAGTGACCGCTATATCAACTTTAGCGCCAACCCCAATAATTCGATGATTGCTGGCGTCGCGTCGGTGATGTGGCAGACTTGTTTTCCCAAGGATGAAGGGTTGCTTATTAATACCTATGGTTCTGCCGCATTGGGCGCACTTGAGGGTTTGATGACAGATGATGATGTCATGGGCGTTATGGTTCGTTTTTGCACGTACCGTACGGTGTATTACGATGATCCCACGCTTTCCAATGGATCCGCAGCGACGGCTGCTGCTGGGGCGGCATTGCAGGCGAAACTAAATGCGGGTGGCTTCCAACCCAATCCAGCGCGCAGCAAATTGGTTGGAACAATTGGGGTGTGGCGGCGCGCTGATGCGGTGCATGAACCGGGTGATCGCGCGTTGTTGACGACCAACCAGCCAATTACAAAAGATATGCCAGCAAGAAGCCCTGCAATATGCGGCACGGCTTTTGCGCGGGTTGGTGCGGACCGGATCACCCTTGATCTGTCCAATTGTATCCCTGCAAAAAACCGCGACGCTGAAAAGGTCGATCTAAATGATTTGACCCTCGTTGCTGCTGATCCTGCGCCTGCTGTGGCGGTTATGGAAGTCGCGACGATACCGTACAGTGACTATAACAAAGCCGCCTATGATAAGACCTCTGGTATTATCGACATTACGATTGATCCGGGTCTTGCTGAGACCTTGAAGGGCATGAACCTAAGTCTGAAATCAGCAACGGCGACCTATCTTGAAGAAGCACCACTGCGCGCGATTTCTGACAGCCCTAACTGCTATCTTGATGAAGGTACATCGGGCAGCACCACAGTACAGGTGTATGAGCGTGGTTTACCAGCCGGCGCTGGCGTTAGTGTCACCATGTCTGAATTGGGTGCATCACAACCTACCGCGGTTCGTCAGACAACGGATTCAAAAGGACAGGTTAGTTTTGCATTGTCTGCAAGTGCGGGCAATGTAACTGGGCTTGTCTTTCAGCCCGGGCCAAATCCGACGCTCCCGGTAACCAACCGGAATTTCAGCACACAACTATATACCTATATGTACCTTCGCGTCTTACCTGCTGATGCAGACATAGCCGCACTGCCCGCAACATGGGAGAATGTGCACAACCACGTGCTGGCCAATTGGGAGGCGATGGCCCCCTGCATGGATAACTGGCTACCTTTGGGCAATGAGGCAAAAGTAAAAGCTTATGCGCCAATTATTAAGCAACTGACAGACCCGGATAATTTTGAGGATTTTCGCTTTATGCCGGTGACCCGCGACATGACCCCGGGACAGCGCACCTTGCTGTATAAATTCCTAGATGGGGATAATGGCAAAGCCCTCACGGCCAAGATTGGTGCGTCGCAGGATGACGCGGCCCCTAAGCAGGATTTCCACAAGTTGAGCCGTGCGATGCGTGGCACCTAAATCGTGTCGATTGGCCAGTTTTGGAGGTATGAAATCCAGTGAAGCATCTCGACCATTCTCACGTGCCTAAGCCGCTTGCGACTTCATTGCGTTGGCTGGTGATATTCGGTTTGCTTGTTACCGCTTTGATTGTGCCATTCTTATTGTTCGAAATGCAGATTGAGGCATTTGCAATCAGGACACTCAACACCTCACCTAGCACAGGGCAACTGATTGCGCTTATTGGGGGGGCGCTGGCGTTTGATGTTATTCTGCCGGTGCCTTCCAGCATCGTAAATGCGGCGGCGGGTGCTGCGCTGGGGTTTGTGGTTGGAACACTGGTATGCTGGTTTGGCATGACTTTGGGCTGTTTGTTTGGCTATTGGATCGGCGCGACGGGCGGGACATCACTGGTGCGTCGATTGCTAGGTGCTGACGAATTGGACCGCGCAAAAGACATCGCGCACAGCATGGGGATTCCGGCGCTTATTGCCATGCGCGCAGTTCCTGTATTGGCTGAGGCGTCTACCATTGCTGCGGGTGCTGCGCGCTTGCCACTTGCAAAGTTCCTACCAACCGTCGCTATCGCCAACCTTGGTATCGCGGCTGTTTATGCGGGGATTGGCGCGTTTGCTTGGTCTGCAAATTCGTTTCTGTTGGCGCTTGCCGGTGCGATTGGCGTGCCTGTGGTGGCATATGCATTGCTTCGCGTGAGCGCACGTTGGACAGGTATCGCGGGCAGCATGAAAGGCGTTATGGTGCCACGTTTGGCCACGCAAACGGATCAAGTATTCTCAATAGATTACAGCTATAAGGTCGCCTTCACACGTGGTCTGTTTCAGGATGACAACCCGACACTGGCCGATACGCTGACTGCGAAAAGCAACGGCCCAGCCCGCTGTATTGTCTTTCTAGATAGCGGTGTTGCTGCGTCTGACGCACCGCTACTGCATACAATCCAAAGTTATTTTGCCTTGCACAAGAACGACATTCAGTTGCTTGATGAGCCTCAGATCGTGCCCGGTGGTGAAACCATAAAAGACGGATTGGCGCAGATATCAGCGATCTATGAGACCTTGCAACGTAACGGCGTTGATCGACATGCTTACGTTATTGCCATTGGTGGTGGTGCGGTGCTGGATGCCGTTGGATTTGCTTCTGCTACGGCGCATCGAGGCATCCGCCACATTCGCGTACCGACCACTGTTCTTAGCCAAAATGACAGCGGCGTCGGGGTTAAGAACGCAGTGAACTTTAACGGCGTTAAGAATTATGTGGGCACCTTTGCCCCGCCCGAGGCAGTGTTGAACGATTTTGACTTTCTAGCGGCACTGCCCAAACGTGAACGCATCGCTGGTTTGTCAGAGGCGGTAAAGGTCGCGTTGATCCGGGACGCTGATTTTTTCCACTGGCAAATGTCCAACTGCGATGCGCTTGTGTCCTTTGATCCAGATGCTGAGGAACATATGGTGCGCCGTTCAGCTGAGCTGCATATGCACCAAATCTTAAACAGTGGCGATCCATTCGAAAGTGGCTCTGTGCGACCTTTGGACTTTGGTCATTGGTCTGCACACCGCTTGGAATCGATGAGTAATCATGCGCTAAGCCATGGGGAAGCCGTTGCAATTGGGATCGCATTAGATGCGCGATACTCTGTGCTTTCAGGTCTCTTAACGGAAAGTGAAAATGAGAAAATCATCACCCTGCTTGACCGACTTGGCTTGCCGACATGGCATCCCTTGCTGGAGCAGCGGTGTGTGAATGGCATCCACAAGGTTCTGCGCGGTTTGCATGATTTTCAGGAGCATTTGGGAGGCGAGTTGACGATCACGCTTCTGCAAGGGATAGGCAAAGGCCACGAAGTCCACGAGATGGATTATAATCTGGTCGTGCAAGCGATTGACTGGCTCAAAGATCGAAAGGCGGACTGAATGAAGCTGAGCGGATCGCAAGGTCAGCTGACCTATTGTATGAACATTCATCCCACACAGACATTTGACGATGTGATGGCAGCCCTGACTGGTCCGGTTGCCGAAGTTAAAAAAGCGATATCACCTGATGCGCCATTTGCCGTGGGGCTGCGATTTTCTGGTGAGGCGTTAAGTGAACTTGCTGATCCCGGAAAACGTATGGCGTTGAAATCTGTGCTTGATGCGAAAGGCTATCACGGGATTACTGTCAACGGTTTTCCTTATGGAAAATTTCATGGGACAAAAGTCAAGGAAGAGGTCTATCAGCCGGATTGGCGCAGTGAAGTTCGTGTGAAGTACACGAACAACTTGGCTGACCTTATGGCTGAAGTCGCACCTGTAGGTGAGTTTGTCAGTCTCAGTACAGTGCCGGGCACATTCAAACCTTTGGCCGCTGGGGCCGAGGCCATAATGGCTGAAAACTATCTTCAATCGGTCGCACATTTGATCAAGTTACGCGAACGCACAGGTGTTACAGTAGCTTTGGCAATCGAACCTGAACCCGCGTGTTTTTTGGAAACCATCGCAGAGACGGTTAACTATTTTCGCGACTATTTGTTTAGTTCAGACGCGGCTGACCGGGTCGCTGGTTTGACGGGTGTGTCTGTGGCAGAAGCCGCCCAAGCGCTGCCGCAACATTTGGGTTTGTGTTATGATGTTTGTCACGCAGCCGTTGAATTTGAGGACCCAGAGCAAAGCATCGCTTTGTTGCGTGACGCAGGTATTCCAGTTCATAAATTGCAGCTAAGTGCGGCATTACGTGTCGCAATCGTAGGCCCAGAGGCGCGCAGCGCGATGGCGGATTTTGTTGAGCCTACGTATCTTCATCAAGTTATCCGCCGTACATCAGATGGTATGAAAAGCGCGACAGACCTGCCCGAAGTATTGGCGTTGGGTGATGCGACGGATGGAGAGGAATGGCGCGTCCATTTCCATGTTCCGGTCTACATCGACAATCTGGGTGCGTTCTCATCGACGCGGAATTTCTTGGAAAGCATCTTGGCAATTCACAAGCAAACGCCGATTTCTCCACATTTGGAAATCGAGACTTACACATGGGACGTTTTGCCTGCCTCAGCGCGCGGTAAAACTGTTGCACAAGACATCGTGCGCGAGATGCGCTGGGTTATGGATCAATTAGATACATGAATTTTCATACGTTCCTGAAATTGGGCCGCGTGTCCAACTTGCCAACTGTCTGGACCAATGCGCTGGCTGGGGCCGTTTTATCAGGGAACCCCACGGTTGCTGTAGTGTTTTGTTTGGCTGTTTGCCTATCGCTTTTCTATGTTGGCGGCATGTGGCTGAACGATGCGTTTGACGCTGAGATTGATGCCCGAGAACGCACAGACAGGCCAATCCCAAATGGTGAGATATCAGTGCGGGCAGTCCTTATCGGTGGTTTCTCTTTCCTTGCTGTTGGTGTGATTTTTGCTTTTTGGCTTGGTATAGGTGCGGGGCTTGCAGGAATATGTCTAGCGGGTGTGATTGTGCTGTATGATTGGCTTCATAAACGCACAATCCTTAGTCCCGTCATCATGGGGGGCGCTCGTTTCTTTTGCTATGTCGTTGCTGCCTTGGCTGTTAGTGGTGTCATATCAGGATATGTTATTTTGGGCGCTCTTGGATTATTATTATATACGGCTGGCCTGACTTACGCTGCAAAACAAGAGGCATATGATCGTCTTGATCGTGCTTGGCCGTTAGGCATCCTTGCAATTCCACTTATCTACGCATTGACACAAGTTTCAAGTCTTGGGGCATTGGTCATTTGGATGGGCTTGCTTGTTGTTGTTTTGATGGCTTTGCGGCGCTTGTTTCGCCGCGACAAAGGCGACGTCCCCAAGGCCGTGGTGACCTTGATCGCGGGAATATCTCTTTTTGATGCGACTTTGATCGCGGGGGCTGGCGAAGCGATGTTTGCCTTTGTCGCTGTCGCAGGTTTTTTCCTGACATTAGCGTTGCAACGTGTCGTGACGGGAACCTGAAAAGTCAGCGGAATACGTGATCTAGCATCAATTTTTTGAATTCTGTCGCCTCTACAGGACCATCTGGCAGGAGCGAAGATTCTGATGAAATCACCAACGGTCCCTGGTTCGGATCATCGGTTATCCGGCCATGTGTACCTTTGACCAATTTAGTATCTTTCAACGAGATGACATCCATCAGTTGCCGCTGACCCAGCTTGCGTTTGGCCAGTTTTAAACCCGTTTGAAGCAAGGGAAACTTTATCTCCGGATCAATGAATAGCTCGACGGGATCATAACCGGGTTTGCGGTGTATATCGACGGTGCGGGCAAAATCTGGTGCTTTGTCGTCCTCCAGCCAATAGTAATAGCTGAACCAACGATCTGGTTTGCAAATTGCGACAAGTTCACCAGATCTTGGGTGATCAAGTCCGTTGGCTCGCTTGCCTTCCTCGCCCCAAACATCTTCGACGCCATCTAAGTCAGTTATCAACTTGGCGACTTTATCAATTCGCTTGGGATCTTTGACATAGATGTGCGCAACTTGGTGGTCCGACATTGCAAAAGCATCTGATGCGCCCGCGTCCAATACTTCACGCCCAAATTCCTCTGGCCTGACGGCCAATAGCCCTGCCTCTCTTAGTGCGCGGTTAATATGCACGGCATCCCTTGCTTGCGTAATCCCATATTCGGAAACAACCACGACGCTTTGATCCGTGCGATCCGCAAACTCGATCAGTTCGCCACACAAGGCATCAACTTCGCGCAAATCTTGCTGTAATCGAGGGTGATCTAAATTCGGCCCCAGCCGTTGCAAGTTGTAATCTAGATGCGGCAAATAAGTGAGTGTCAGGGTTGGATTGCGCGTCTGCATTACGTGCAATGTGGCCTTTGAAATCCAATCTGAAGACGTAATATCGGCCACTGGCCCCCAGAATTTGAATAATGGAAACTGCCCAAACTTTGCGTCTAATTCATCATGTAAATCCATGGGGTGCGCATAGTGATCGGGGATTTTACGACCATCAGCCGGATACATCGGGCGGGGTGTCGCGGACCAATCAGCACTTGAATACATGTTGTACCACCAAAACATCTTGGCGCAGGTAAAGTCTGGATCGCGGGCCTTACCTGCCTCCCAAACCTTTTCCCCGGCGACAAGTTGATTTGGCTGCCGCCAAAGCAGGACTTCACTGAGATCGCGAAAGTACCAACCATTGGCGACGATCCCGTGATCTTTGGGGTTCAATCCAGTCAACAGCGTGGATTGAACCGTGCATGTCACTGCTGGAGTCACGGTGTTCAGCGGACGCATGCCGCCGCGTTTAACCAGTTTTTGTAAATGAGGTGTATGCGCGCCCAACAAATGTGGAGAAAGGCCAACAACGAGAATTACCAATGTTTGTTTCATTCTTTAGTTTCCGTAAACTTTCATACAATTGCAATAGATTAGACTTGGCAGAATTGGGTCTTCGACTTAGGCTAAACTGTATTGGGAGAACTGTTTTTATGACGTCACCAAAAGAATTACTTACGCATTGGATTTTAGCACAGATCGGCAGTGACGCGGATTGGGTAGCTGATAATATCTCGAAAATTGAAATGGGCGGGCCAGAACGTGATCTGCATATTTTCCTAGGATTGGCCCCTAGACGGTTGGGCAAAGCTGATCTGACGTTGAATGAAAATGACCTCTGCTTGGCAGACGTCGCGTGCCCGGGATGGAACCCGACGGGGTGGAGTATTGATGGCGCAACTCGCGTTTTGGCACTGTTGAGTTGTCCGTCTAATCGACCATTTTCTGATCGTTTTAAGGACCTCAGACGCACTGCTGATCTGGCAGAGTTAATCGCGTTTTATCGTGGTCTGCCCCTTTACCCACAACCGGAGACATTGGGTTTTGAGGTGGGAGAAGGATTGCGTTCAAATATAAAATCCGTGTTTGAGGCAATTGCGCATAACAACCCATATCCGCGTGATTATTTTGACGACCATCGTTGGAACCATATGATATTAAAGGCGCTTTTTGTTGATAGCCGCCTGTCGCCCATCTTGGGGCTAGAGGATCGTGCAAACCCTGAACTTGCACGTATTCTAGTCGACTATGCACAAGAACGCAGGGCGGCGGGGCGACCTGTATCGGATGAACTTTGGATTCCAGTGCGTCCGTTTCAAGATAGCCCCGAAATTGCACCGTATCTGCCCAAAGATTTTTCATAGGGAATATTTGAAATGATGATGATTGATCCCCATGCGCACATGATTTCACGCACCACGGATGATTACGAAGCGATGGCTGCTGCTGGTATTGTCGCGTTGATCGAACCTGCGTTTTGGACGGGCCAACCCAGAACATTCGTCGGGACCTATGTGGATTATCTGTCTTCAATTGTGGGGTGGGAACGATTTCGTGCCGGACAGTTTGGAATCCGGCATTATTGTACTGTCGGGCTCAATTCGAAAGAGGCAAATAACGAAGAACTTGCCGAAGGCGTGATGGAATGGCTACCCAGATTTGCACTGAAAGAAGGTGTCGTAGCGATTGGCGAAATTGGCTATGATGAACAGACGCCATTGGAAGACAAATACTTTCGGTTGCAATTGGAATTGGCCAAAGAATTGAGCCTGCCTGTGATGATCCACACCCCGCATCGTGACAAGAAACGCGGAACATCGCGGTCGATGGATGTGTGTGAAGAGCATGGTATTGATCCGGGCATGGTTATTGTGGACCACAACAATGAAGAAACCGTCGAAGAAACGCTTGAGCGCGGGTATTGGGCCGGGTTTTCGATCTATCCGTCTACCAAAATGGGCAATGCACGGATGGTTGAACTGCTGAAAAAATACGGCGGCGACCGTATCATTGTTGATAGCGCCTGTGATTGGGGGATTTCGGATAGCCTTGGCGTACCGAAAACCGCATCGCTGGCTTTGAAAAGCGGTATTGCGCCTGAAACTGTGCGCAAGGTTTGTTATCAAAATGCGTTGGACGCATACGGTCAATCTGGCCAGATCAAAGAAGAAGACTGGTTGAATCCACCAGCGATTGATCAGCGCACCGTCTTTGAGGGCAATTCAATTTTGCGGGGTGGGCGTGAACCTCGGATCGAAGCGCCGGGTGAACAGCGATCAAAGGGGCTAATCATCGAATAAATGTACGCTTGATGTCGATATCAACATCAAGTTCGAACGTATCATCTATGCGGGGCATATTTATTTCTAACGCTAAGAGACCCTATTGGTACTCTCTGAGATTGTCTAATTAGTGTAATACTTTCAATATACTGTGTAAATTTTGTTTCGATAACGTAGGGTTGAGAGTTTGGGCAAACGAGGTGTTGACCCGCTCTTTGGTTCACTTAGAGTTGCCTTTAACAAAGGTATCATCATTAGACCAAGACAAGGAAAATTTCGATGGCACTCATCATTCGGCAGCTTACTGAAGATGACCAAGCTGATTGGCGCGCTTTGTGGTGTTCATATTTGGAGTATTATGAATCTTCCGTCTCAGAACAGGTTTACGAGCGCACTTTTGAGCGGCTTTTGAATACGGACCGTCCGCAACAAAATGGGTTGATTGCCGTACACGATGGCAAAGCTGTTGGACTTGTTCATTATATCTATCACGCTCACAATTGGCGGCTTGAGGATGTTTGCTATCTGCAAGATCTCTATGCTGACCCTTCTGTGCGCGGCAAAGGCGTGGGGCGCGCGCTGATTGAGGCCGTTTACAAAGCCGCAGACCTGAATGGCACGCCGTCGGTTTATTGGCTGACACAGGATTTCAATGCCACGGCCAGACGGTTGTATGATCATGTCGCGAACCTCACCCCATTCATTAAATATCAACGGTGACTTTGTGGGCTCGCTTCTTGCCTAGAAAAAGTGCAAAGCGTACTTGTTTTCTATGGTTGAATGATCCTGTTAAGGCTCGACAAGGGTAGTAAAACAACTGATGATTGTGCGTCTGAAACGCGTTATATTTGGACCTTGTTTTGACCACCAAACCTTTTACGATTGATCGTTTTGATGTGCTCCGAAAAATGCAGGCGGATCATTTTTGGCATGCTGGCAGGCTGTCTATGTTGGCGAATGCCTTGTGCAAACGGGTGCCAAAGCGCGTGACTTTAGCTGTTGATCTAGGGTGTGGCCCTGGTGTCCAGTTAGAGACTTGGCGCACTTACGCAGATAGGGTTGTGGGGGTTGATCAACACGCTGCTCAAGTCGATGCAAGCATTTTTGGTGATGGTGTCGAACTGGTCGTAGGTGATGTGACTGACCTGCCGTTTGCGGATAATTCTGTAGATTTGGTGTTGGCATTGGATGTCCTTGAGCACGTCCCTGATGTGGCCGTGTTGGAGCAGGCGATGCGTGTGTTGAAACCTGGTGGCACGCTGTTATTGTCGGTCCCAGCGTTCCAATGGTTGTGGGGCTTTCGTGACGAAGATGCGGGGCATCTGAGGCGCTATACAAAAGCGCAGATATGCCAACGTGTTGAACAGGCGGGAATGGAGGTGTGCCGTGCGCGGTATTACCAGTTTTTCCTTTTTCCATTGGTTGTGATCTCACGCAAAGTTGGACGAAAATCGAAAGTGACCCGCGATGCAGAAGATTTTCCACCGCGTATGGTGAATGCGGTTTTTCGCTACATAAATCGTTTTGAAGCGCGGCTTGACGCGCTGGGCGTGCGGTTGCCAATCGGCTCATCGATCATTGTCACGGCGAGGAAGGTTTAGATGGATGGGCTGTACCTTGAGGCCAAGCCATTTGAGCTGTTTTTGTTTCATCGCGATGTGGACTTGTCTTGTCAGATGCTAAAATCGGGCGTTGGTGCGATTATCATCGACTTAGAGAGCCGTGGTAAAAAACAAAGACAAGCTGGTTTTGACACTGAAATAAACGCGCACACCGCTCAAGATTTACGCAGTTTGCGCGCCAAGACGAAAGGTCCGATTTTCTGTCGCGTCAGTGGCCCTGACGTTTCAGAACGTGAATTGAATGAGGTCGTTAAAAGCGGCGCGGATGAGATTATCATCCCGATGGTAAGGCATGTCACCGAAGTTGAACGCATTTTGCGATTGGTCAATGACCGCTGTCGCGTCACGGTTATGATCGAAACGCAAGAGGCAGCCGATCAGGCGAATGCACTCAGCGTACTACCGATTGAGCGGATATATGTTGGATTGAACGATCTACATATTGATCGCGGCACTGACACGATATTTACCCCATTGGTGGACGGATATTTGGATCGCATCAGGGATGAATGTCGGGAAGTTGCCTTTGGATTTGGTGGGTTGACCCTGCCAGAGCTTGGTGCGCCTCTTGCCGCACGTCACTTGTATGCTGAAATGGCGCGGTTGGACTGTTCGTTTACCTTCTTGCGTAGGTCATTCTATCGGGATGTCGTTGGTAAAGAGAGTGCCGATGAGGTGAAGGGTATGAAGTCTGTTTTGTGCAAAATGCAAATGCGGGCCCCTCAAGCTATTCGTGATGATCAACAAAACCTTCATGACGCGTTTCAGAACATTGATCGGCGGAACCTGTGATGCTTGATCTCACAGGGACTTCAGTATTGGTGACTGGTGCTGCTGGTTTTGTTGGCGCACATCTCGTTGCCCGTCTGGTCGAATGTGGGGCATCCGTCTGCGCGTTGACGCACCGGGGGCGTCGTACCACCCGACTTGCCGGGCTTGGCGTCAGTAATTGTATTGTTGCGGCAGACCTTGCAGATATGAATGAAATAGCAGAAATCATGCGCAGCATTGCGCCAGATGTCATTTTTCACCTTGCGGCAGAACGTGACGAGGCAACCTTGATCGCAAGGCCGGGGATGAGTGCAACAACCGGTGCCGCATTGGTCCGCGCGGCGGCACGAGAAAACGTAAAACGATTTGTCACCATAGGTTCGTCACTTGAATACCCTGACCGCGACACCGGTTTGCCTGTTGGACCACATGGTACTGCAAAGGCTCGCGCAATGCAGGCAATGCAAGAGACTTCATTTGAAGTCGGTGTGCCATTCTCTGCGTTTCGAACGCACTATGTATATGGCCCTCTGCACGGCACGCAAAAACTGATTCCAACAGCCATTCGTGCGGCCGCAACTGGGATATCGATGACCATGACGGGTCCAGATATCCGCAAACGATTTGTCTATGTTGGGGATGTTGTCACGGCCTGTTTGGATATTTTAGACCTGCCTGCGGACTCTCAACAGGTGTATCTTGCAACCGCGACCGATCAGCATGCTAATCAAGAGATCGTTCGCAAAATTGCTAGATTGATGGGCAAAGAAATAGGTATTGATATGGACCCGCTGACGTTGCGGGATTGGGATCGTACGGATTGGGATTTACCAATCGGTGCCACCTTATTGCCGGGGTGGAAACCTTCAGTTGACCTTGATCAAGGTCTTAAAGCTTCAATAATGTCAGAGGGATTTGAAGTCCGTGATTGAAAGCGTCAGCATCATTGTTCCGGTGATGAACAACCAAAATACTGTAGTCAGGTTGGTCGATGAGGTGTCTACAGCTTTGGATGGGCATAGCGTCGAGTTTATCTTTGTCGAAGACGCGAGCACCGATGGATCGCTTGAGGTATTGGTTCAAATGGCGGGTCGCGACAACCGTGTTCAAGTCGTGATTAATGACAGGAATCTAGGTCAGCAAGCCAGTATTCATAGGGGATTGGTACAGTGCAGTGGAGAGGCCGTAGTGGTGATGGACGCCGACCTCCAAGATCCACCAAACGCGATTCCAATCTTGCTTCAGGGCTTGATGGATGGACCTTATGATGCAGTGTTTGCCGCACGGGTCGGGCGGTATCAATCCGTGCCGCGCATGTGTAGTGGCATGGTCTTTCGTTTTCTCATGCGCCGTTTGACCAACTTGCCCAAGGGGGCGGGTGGGTTTGTCATCATGTGCGATCATGTTGCGGCTGATGTGGCAGCGAAGAAAGGTAAATGGTTTTACCTTCCGGGTCTCATTGGATGTGGTGATCATCGCTTGCATGCCATTCCGGTCGAACGGTCCATACGCAAATCAGGGTATTCTGCTTTTAGCAGTTCTATGCGCTGGAAAACTGGTTTTTCGAATATCGCAGCCGTGCTGCAAGAAAGGGTGTTTCATGCCAAAAGATAACAATGAACAGGCGCGTCACAACGCCATTCAACGCTCATATTACGAGGATCGCCCGCGCGCGGACAATCATCGCATGTTGGTGCAGCAATCCCCATATGTAATGAACCATGTTGACCAACTGATTGCATTCGCGGGGCTGAAACCGGGCGATCGTGTTTTGGATGTGGGCTGTGGTATGGGTAAATTTACCATTCCCTTAAGCCAACGTGGGATTGATGTGGATGGCTTTGATCTGTCCCCTAAGCTGCTCGAAGAACTGCGCACTCAAGCAGGGAGCGACAGTGCGATCAAGACATTCTGTGGTGATTTGCTGGAAGACAATCCAGAGTTGAATGGTAAGTATGATCAGATCACTGGATTTTTTATGTTGCATCATCTTTTTGATCTGCAACAGGCGATGAACCATATGGCCCCGCTTCTTAAACCCGGAGGGCAGGCTACGTTTTTGGAGCCCAATCCACTGTGCGCACTGTTTTACATTCAGATCACTTTGGCCCCGACGATGTCGTGGAAAGCTGAAAAGGGTATCCTGAAGTTGACGCAAAAAAACACAACTAAGTGTATGGAGAAAGCTGGGTTTACGGACGTTGCATTCAAGCGGTACGGTATTCTGCCTCCGTTCATGCGCAACACGGGCTTTGGTGCAAAATTTGAACCTATGTATGATAAGGTGGCACTGTTGCGACCATTTTCTGCGTTCCAAATGGTAAAGGCACGATTGGGTCCGAATGGCGCAACAAAGGGATGAATAGTTTTTTTGCGGCGCTTGTGGTTCCACTTGCGCTGCTTACTTTTGCCATGTTTCGAACCATCCGCTGCGGATTGAACCTCGATGATGAAGGCTATCTAATCTACGGGACCCAAGCGGTTCTGCGCGGTGAAATTCCGATCCGTGATTTTCGTGCATATGACCCGGGTCGGTATTACTGGTGCGCCTTGTGGTTCAGGTTGCTGGGTCCGGGTTTCATCACTGCGCGGATCGCGATGGCACTTCTTTCAGCCGGTTCAATCGTTCTCATTGTTGTGCTGATCTGTCATGCAACGGGTAGTGCTTTGGTAGCTAGCGCTACGGCCTGTCTTGCTTTGGTTTGGATGACTCCGATTTATCGACAGGTTGAAGTATTTTTTAGCATCGTCTGTTGCGCGACGCTATATGGATTGGTGGTGGGCATTGGGCATCCAATTGCTTTGGGCGCGATTGGAATGGGTGCGGCCTTTTTTGGCCTTAACATCTTCGTCTATTTTGTTGGCTCAGCCGTATTGGTCCTCATTTTTGGCAGCATAGCCGGGTTCTTTGGGTTTGTTGATTTGGCATTGTCATTTGTTGTTGGCTTAGGGATTTTCGGGGCGATTTTATGCGCTATGGTCGCAATCGTACCCGGTGCCCTCAACGCATATTTTGAGCGAAAAGTCTGGCCACTTTGGCGTCGGGGAACAACGAATTTACCGATGCCGCGGCCTTGGGTATGGACTGCTACGACGCCCGAATTCAAAGGCTATGCGCGCTGGCGGCAAATCTCTTACAAGTTTTTATTCACGTTACTGCCTGTCATGTGCGTGGTTTCATTAATCTGGGTAATGTTTGGTACATCTGAACCCGATGATAGGGTTGATGCGCTTTGCCTTGTCGCAGCCTGTGCCGGGCTAATCTATTTTCATCATGCTTTTTCACGCGCTGATCTGCGGCATATTTACGGAGTTATGCAACCGATCTTCATTTTGTGTGCTGCGCTCAGTCAGATGATGTTTGGATGGCTTGGCGCGACGGTTTTACTCTGCCTGCTTGGTATCGGCAGCATTATACTGTTGCGCAATGAAGCGGATTTCATCTTTGGTGATACACAGTTGCTGCGCAAACTGGTGCCATTTGAAATTGGCAATGATCTTTTTATGCTGTCCAAAGGTTTTGCGCAGACTCTTACACAAATCAAATCGATCGTAGATGAACATATGCAAACAGATGACGTTATGTTTGCCGCACCAGCGTATCCCGGTATGTTGGCATTGTTTGGCTGCAAGACCGCAATCTACGACACTTTCCCGGTCTACATGTCTACGCTACGGTCGCGTCAAGTTATGCTGAATGAAATTGCAGCGTCTAAACCGAAAGTGGCAATTGTCGCGAATGTGATGATCGACGGGCGGCAAGATTTATTGTTCGCAAACAACTACCCTGAAGTAACCAAATACATATTTACGCATTACGATATTGCACTGTCTGACGCATCACAGACGATTTATGTTCGCCGCTGAATATTTCTACAAACAAAACCGTGAGAATTTCAGAAAATCCTGCACCCACTTTCGGTGAGTGGCCCCGGTTGGACCGGACGCCCAGGTGCGGGGTTGATGATGACTGTCTGTACACCTGTTAAGCTTCGCATGCATTGATCTGCTGCCTGACCGCCGGCGAATTTTCCATCAACATAGATGTCGATCCAGACGTATCCGTTATAGCCACTGTGACAGGGTCCGTTTTGTGGTGAATTACCGTCACCACAAAGGTCTTCAACTACGGCATATTTACGTAGGCGAGGTATGTAAAATCTGGTTCCAGCCGGAAAATCCATTACACTCCGGTTACCGTGACGGACATGTCCAACCGCCAGCGTGATTGGGTCACGATATGTCCCCGTTCCGCCTGCTTCGCGGTGGACAACCGGCCTCGCGATATTACTCGATCCTCTTGGCGTATTGTCCCAATAACTATAGCCAGTCAGGAAGGCACTGAACTGTTGTTCGGCTTGAACACTGCCTGCACTGAAAGCCGCGATCAATGTAAATGCCAGTGTTCTAATGCACAGTCCAAGCTTCATCACAAAGTACCCTTCCCAGAAAAGTGTGACCGCGCCATATGGTCACTACCGTTTCTGGAAGGTGCGCTAGAAAGATTTATGAACCCTTAATAAAAGTGGTAATACGAAGTTAGAATGGGCGTAAAGCTGCCACATTGCTGTGCATGTGCGAGAGAATCACTGCAAGAAAAAACAATCTTAGAAAGAGTTAATTTGTGATAAACCCGTATAGGGTGATTTGATAATTCACCAATCCTCAAAATAGCCCCCCACCGTCGCCTCATTCGAAACGCTGGCACTACTAATAGTTGTTAATGAAGGGCTTAGACCCACAACGAGTGACTTGATTTAGCTTATTCATATACTCGTTCACATAATGTTGTCTGATACCCACCGGCATTATTTTTGGTCAAGGTGGGGTGTATTATCAGTTTGTGATAAGAAGAACTGGGGGATGCGTTTGCGCCGGGGAGCGCTGCATCTGATTTTGGGTGATTAAGATTTGCCAGCCAGCAAGGCCAGTAACAGGTCGTTCAGATTGTCTAAATCTTGAACGGGTGTGCTGCGGGTCTTTCTGAACAGGCAAATTCTGTTTTGGTGGAAGATCCGTGGTAATGAGCGCTGCTCACTTCATATACGGCGTTGGTGCGACAGGTGGGTAAGTCAGCACATACGTTTAGAGACCCGCGTATTGGCCGGGGCTTGTCTGACCGCGTTTTTGCTGATCCCAGCAATCGTCGGCGCGGGCGTATTTTGTACTCTGCATTGATGTTGTTGGCTGCAATCCTAGTGTGGATTTTCATTTTCTCAATTGCGTTGGTGTCTACGCAGGAATTGGAAGCGGCCCTGCCGGACGATGTTGTCACACTAAAGGGACATTTTTATCAAACCGGCGATCACGAACATGCGCAGGTTTCGCCCGATCATATTGCTTCGATCCCCGCCATTGACGTTTATCATCAGCAAGAAGCGTTGGAATACCGATGCCAGCCGGGTGAGGCTGATAGGCCGCGTGGTGCCGTACAGCGTGTTTATGCCATGTTGCCCAGTGCATTGCCTTGGGCTGCACAGTCACTCGAGCAAAGCTGCGATGTGATTGATGTGATTATGCCTGCTTGGTTTGATGTCCAATTGGGCGCAGATCAGGTTGAGGTCATAGGCCTTGAAGACGATGCCCGTGAAGCCATGCGTGGATATGTTGCCGCGCGCAACGGACGCATTGAAGTCATGCCAGTTGTTGCGTTCAATCAAGCAATTGCGCGCCTATATGGCGATCCGGGTGGACGGTCCGAAATTGTGGCTGCTTTGACTGAGTTTATAGAGCAAGTGGATAAGCCGGGTGAATTGGCCGGCCTCTGTATCGATGCAAGCAGCCTGACCGAAGAAGGCAGTTCTGCCTTTGCATCCGTTCTACGTCCGCTCAGTGAAGTCATGCGTGTACAGGGGATGCGACCCTGTGTGGCGCTTCCCGGTTCTGCGCCAGATGGTATGTTTGTCATCGCAAATCGGTTTGCTGATGTTGTGATCGCAAAGGTCTTTGAAGAGCCGTGGGTGGGATCAGCGCCACAACCGATTGCGGCGGATGATTGGTTTGATCGCCGGGTCGGATCAGTTCAATCCGCAGTTGATGTTGAAAAGCTGGTCATCGCAATGGGCACGTTTTCAGTTGACTGGACGTCGGGCAGTCCAAAACCAAAAATTATACCCTTTGCTGAGGCAATGGCGCTCATGGTGGCGGCGAAAACCAAACCCAAATACGAACCTTTTGCGGGCAATGCTCAATCGGTTTTTGTAGATGCAAAGGGAATGCAACACCGCTTGTGGATGCTTGATGCCGGCTCGGCGCACAATCAATTGATGATTTTGAAGCGTCGCGGTGTGCAATCGGCCGCAGTTTGGAGTCTTGGATATGAAGATCCGGGCATCTGGGCCGTTTTAGATCAAGCGGTCAAAGCCAAAGCGTTGAGCTCTGATAGCCTAAGTAATCTGGTTTTCGCCAATTACGTTGATCGTCTTGGCAAAGGTCCATTTGTTGCGCCTGTTTCAATGCCTGTGGTGGGGGAACGCGAGGTTATGATTGATCCACAAACAAATCGCATCATGGCGATGGAATATACTCAATTACCGCAGCCTAGCATTGTGCGTCTATATGGTGGGGGGCAAACCAACAAGGTTGTGCTGACCTTTGATGATGGACCGCATAAGATACACACGCCTGCAACACTGGCGGTTTTGAAATCCACCAATACGCCGGGCACATTTTTTGTCTTGGGCAGTAGCGCGATTAAGGCGCCTGAACTGGTTGAACGCATCCTAGAAGAAGGTCATGAAATAGGCTCTCATACCTATTCACACCCCCACATGGGTGACCTTTCTGCTGGGCGAGCAATCGTTGAGGTGAATTCAGTTCAACTGTTGGTTAATGGCATTACAGGCAAGAATATGCGTCTATACCGCGAACCTTACATGCGTAGCGGTGGGCCGATCACATCCAAAGAAGTTGCCTCTCTGATGCCGCTCGAAAAAGCGGGCTATATCATTGCGGGGATGGATATTGTGCCGCGCGATTGGTTGGCGAGACCTGCTGAAGATTTGACCAAAGATATCATTGCCCAAGTAGAGGAAAACGCAGGCGGTGTTGTTTTACTGCATGACGGGGGCGGCGATCAAAGTGAGATGGTCAAAGCCTTGCCCGTTGTGATCAAAACGCTGCGTGAAAAAGGTTATGTGTTCACGTCGATGGCCAATTTTCTTGAGACCACGCCAGAAACTTTGCTGCCCAATGCAGAAGGTATGCAATCAACTTTCAACAATGTGTCTTTCAAAGCGGTTGGCAGTGGGTGGTCATTGCTGGAACTGGTTTTTTGGACTGTCCTCGTTATCGGCTTGGTGCGGGCAATTATTTTGTTGATCCTAACGGCACTGCGTAAACGACATGTCGGGCCTGACACGTCAGAAGCGCCTTCGGTCACCGTCGTTATCCCGGCTTTTAATGAGGCGAAGGTGATCGGGCGCTGCATCGATTATGTGCTGGCCACGCAATATACTGATTTTGATGTGATCGTTGTGGATGACGGGTCAAGTGATGATACCTATATGGCTGCGATGGCGTTTGCGGATCATCCTTTAGTGACTGTAATCACTCAATCAAATGGGGGTAAGGCGGCCGCGATGAATGCAGCCTTGTTTGAAACAGATAGTGATGTGTTGATCTGCATTGATGCGGATTCACAATTACATCCGCAAGCCGTTGGACTGATGGCTGCGCACTTTAGCGATCCAAAAATCGGGGCCGTTGCAGGGCGTGTCGTCGTGGGTAACCGCACCAATATCCTGACACGGCTACAGGCATTGGAATACATCACCGCACAAAGTATCGAACGTCGTGCCAAAGAAGTCTTGAATGCCATTACAGTTGTCCCCGGTGCCATCGGTGCTTGGCGCACAAACGCGCTGATGGAGGCGGGTATTTTTTCGACTGAAACACTGACTGAAGATGCCGACATGACGATGGCAATCATCCGTTCTGATTACCGCGTGGTTTATGAGGATCGCGCTGTTGCAGTGACGGAAACCCCAGCTACTGTGAGTGGGTTGATGGCACAACGGTTGCGTTGGTGTTTGGGGATGATGCAGGCAGGATGGAAACATTTGGGTGCAATTATTGAGGGACGCAAGTTGGGCCTGATCTCGCTGCCTGATCTCGCGATCTTTGGCTATCTTATGCCACTTATCGCACCACTGGCAGACTTGTTCCTGTTGATCTTGATCTATGATTATTTTGCAGGTGGCGGCACCGTGCCCCAAGGTGACACGACACTATCAACGGGATCATTTTTGCTGGCCTACCTAGCGCTACCGATATTCGAAGTGATTACGGTCGCCATCGCATTCAAACTTGATCCGAAAGAAGACCGCCGCTTGATGTTGTTGATCCCGTTCCAGCGCATCATCTATCGCCAACTGTTGTACTTTTCAGTCATTCGGGCACTTTGGCGTGCGTTTTCGGGGTCTTTGGCCAACTGGGGCAGGGGCAACCGGACAGGTTTCCAATTTGATCAGTCAAAGCTCACATGATGGACCGGAGGACATTCCTTAAATGGGGGCTTGCTGCGCCCATCATACTTAGCCCTTTGCAAGGGGGGGCTAATACGCAGGCCCCGCAAAATACCATTGTCGTTTTAGACGACGTTGGGCCTGATACAGACGCTGAAGGTTTGGCAATCGTGCTAAATGCTTTTGCAAAGCAAGGTTTGCCTGTGTCTTGTTTGGTTGAGGCCAATGAACAACGTCGTTTGACCGCTGAGCATCCAGTGTCTCAATTACTGCGCGCTCAACGCAAAAAACTACCCGGCCTGTTTGAAGTTCTGCCTGTTGTGCCTGACTTGGGCTTGCTCACCCCATACTTTCAGGCGCGCGCGGTTTATCAGGCGCAAATTGATTTATTCACGAGCGTTTGGGGTGATGACATTGCGGATATGGGTACGTTCAATCCACAATCCATCGGCTGTGATTTTGTCGAACGCCCATTGGCACCATCGGGCGTGCGGGCCAGTGGTATCCGCAATGTGCTGATGCGCCCGAGCGCAACAACGCCAGTTCGTCCCGAAGCTTGGGATGACGGTGTGTTGCGTATGATTGGTGGTAAAAGGGTGCAATTAAGTACCTATAAAGCAGCTACTTCAGGCTCGACCGCGCCGCGCGTTGAGCGTGTTTTTTATGTGTCCGCATCAGAAATTTCTCAAACGGCACTGGCCCGATTAGATGTTGCCGCTTCGCAATTCGCCGCAGGTATTCAGGTGCAAGATGGGGCTAACTGGTCAAGCCCAATCCTAGCCTCTGACATTCAATTTCGCGATGCCTATGGGTATCGGCGTAATATGGGCCTGCATTTCTTTTTGGACGAAAATGCCAACGACGATGATCGCGCAACCTTGGCTGATTTTCGTCTTGATCTAATCAAGGCAGGTGTTCCCTCAAGCTTTGGTGCGCCTGTGGGGCCGACTGCCAAGGCCACAACAGGAACCGGGTATTGGGTCGACGTTCAAGGGATGACTGGTGCGGATTCACCGCTGCGTCCGCTTGAGGTTTTTGGGGAAGGCACGCAATTGACTTCGGCCACATCACCCACGCCGGGTGCCTATGGCATGGGTGTTCAACTCAGTGATTTGAATGACCTTGGCAATGCCGGGATCGATCTTAATAACAATATACATGTTCCTACTTTCCACGTGGATGATGCCGCTAGCGTGGTGCGGTTGGCTGAGGGCGCATTTGGCACCGATGATTTTGTTGTTTTGGTCACTGCATCTGCGCTGGGCAGTCGCTCGCAACGGTCCTTGATGAAAGATGCGCTGCTTGGCCTTGCTGATGACGGCATTACCAGTTCAAAGACCTTGCCAAATTATGTGCGCAGTATCGTGCCAACAGGTGCCTACATCTCGCATTTCCGGCGCACAGTTGCATATGAGATGGCAAGCCAGCCAAACCGTGGGGCGCCAGATGCACAAGCGATTGAGCGTTATATGGAAGACGCCAAAATTGCATGGGGCTATTTTCAGCGGTGGACCGACAAAAAGACAGGCCTGTGTCCCGCAACGGTAAATTTTTCACCCGGCAACGAAGAGCTGCATAAAGCGGTTACAATGTGGGATGTAGGCAGTCACATAAATGCACTGATTGCGGCCTATGATCTGAAGCTGGTGACAAAGACGCAATTTCAGCGCGCTGTAAAAAAGATTTTGCCCAACATCGCCGGGCGTCGGTCCCAAGGGCGATTGTTACCACAGGGTTGGATTGCGACGGATCGTATCAAATGGGGGACCAAAGACTTTGACGGCTGTGATGCAGGTCGGTTGATGGCGGCACTTTATAATCTTGATAGCCACCCAGCAGCACAGGACAAAGCCGCCAAGATTGTCGCGGCATGGGACCTGCGTGATGTTGTGATTGATGGGGTTATCTATTCGGTGCAGCAAGGCGAATTGGAAACCACATTTAGATCTCATTGTTCACATTACGCAGCTTGGGCGTTTCGCACATGGGGGATTGAGGTGCGTTCCCCCTATGAGGTCTTTGACGGTGTCAGCAATGCAGATGGCAAAATGGCGGTGCTTGAGGTTGGCGGTCATATTGGGCCGATGGGGGCAGAACCATTGCTGCTTGAGGCTATCGAACTGGGCATGTCAGCGGAATCTGCGTACCTCGCGGATGTGTTATTCGCAGCGCAGTTGGAAGAGTACGATGACACAGGTCGTTTAACCTGCGTTTCTGAAGGGCCTATTGATCGCGCGCCATGGTTTACCTATCAGGGCATCCAATTTGACGCACCGGGCCGGGTATGGGCGACGGATACCGTTGCTGGATTGGACGAACACCGCTCTCCTGAATTCCGGGAAAAGAATGCGGTGATCAGTTCCAAAGGGGCTTACCTTTGGGCGGCATACAAGGATCACAGCTATTGCGACATGTTGGTTGAGTATGTGCGCGAAAAGGCTCGTTCATCTAACGGATTTTCATCAAGTATTTATCAATCGACGGGCAAGGCGACGTCGACCTACGCGGACATCAATACCAACGCGATCATCTTGCAATCCATTGCCCAGATCATGAAGAATGCGGGTGGTGCATAAGGCCATGATGTGGATGCGTAAGCAGTATTTGTACCTGCACGCAGCATTGGCTATTGATACCCAAAAGGGGATTTGGCAGTGGCAGTGAAACGCGCGATTGTATTTATGGTATGGGGCGATAAATACGTGTCCCACGTCGCTGATTGTGTACGCGAAAGCCAACTGCCTGATGTCCCAGTCTACTTGCTGACGGATGCAGAGTCAGACACGTCATGCTTGCAATCGCATGTGCAAGTGATCCGCTGTGATATTCGCTATGCTGGCAAACTCGCCAAGCTTGAATTGATGCGAAACCTGCCGCAAGACCTTGAGATTGTGCTATTTTTAGATGTCGATACGCGGGTGTTGGGTGATATTTCAATCGGGTTTGAAAAGGCGCAGAGATACGGTATCGCCATGGCTCCGGCTCCGCATTATTCGCTCGAACATTTCCGCGACTTTGGTCAAGTGATGGATCGCGAAGGTGTGCCGCGTCAGGGTCAACTGCTATATAATTCTGGGGTGCTGTTTTTCGATGCGCAATCCGAAACGATCCGCGAAGTCTTCCGACTTGCTTGTGAGATTGCGGAAAGGGACGAAACTACGCCGTGGGGTGATCAAACCTATATCACGCTTGCGATGGAAATTTTGGATGTGAACCCATACACATTGTCACCCAGCTTTAATCATCGTGGCTTTGGTGAAATGGTTAGTGGGTCAGTTCGTATTTGGCATTCATACAACCCTGTGCCAACGGATGCTGGAGACCTCGAATATGGCTATCTGCATCGGCATGAAAATGGTGCCTTTGTCCGCGCTCTTAAAGTGCCAAAATAGATGTCTAAAATCACTTCTCTGAAGGGGCTCGAAGCGATCAAGCGATTGGTGATCGTCGTGGGGTGCCAACGCTCTGGGACCACTTTGTTGGGCCAAGTGATTGGCGCTCAGCCTGGATGTGTTTTGATCGATGAGTTCGAAGGCTTGTATCCGTGGTTTCACGCTGTCGCGGATCAAATGCCTGATGCGCAAATGCTGACAGCCAAGCTGATTGCGCAGGCACGTGAGAAGTACGGTGATTTTGCGCGACGTTTTGTTGAGCATGGGGCTGGTTTGGACGCGGCAGTCGAGACTCTGGTGCTCAAAGCCCCGAACCTGACCTTTGAAGCTGCAAAGGTTGCTGGCCTTGGTTTGCCCGTCTATGTGATCTACCCGGTGCGCGATCCACGCGCAGTGGTTGCCTCAATGTTGCGGTTGAAGAATATCAACTTTGTCGAAAATCAGCGCCGGTTTTTGCAAGGGCATCCAAAGCTCATCACGGACTATCAATCGGCGTTTGGTGTGATTGATGATGACACTTCGCCGCTTTGGAAACGTGCCGCAAAAGTATGGATGATTAAATCGGATCTGGCGCAAATCTTTGTGGATCAAGCGCTGCCGTTGCTGCAATTCACCTATGAGGATTTTGTTGCGGCTCCTTTTGAATGGACTGACAAGATCAGGACGTACTGCAATCTGAATGGCGCAGGAGCTGCCTGCGCGCACCAAGGTGTATATATAGGCAAGGGTCCAGGTGGCACAGATCGACAGCGCCCCGTTGATGCGATATCTTTGCGCCATTGGCAGCAAGATTTAAGTGCCGATTTGGCTGCAAATATTTTGGCAGCTTCACAACCCGTGGCAACGAGGTTTGGCTATGATGGATAATACAGGACTTTGGTCTGCAGGAGATGCTGGGCAATCGTCACCGATCATTTTGCTGGGCAGAGGTGGCGGTGGTACACGTTTATTGTCAGAATTTGTGACGTCGCTGGACGTGTTCATGGGTAATGAATTGAACGTCAGTTTCGACTCCGTTGAGTGGGTCAAAACGATCTACGACCTTTCGATATCACACTGGAGTGAAGGGCAAGCAGATGACGCAGCGGTAATCGAGCATTTGCGCGCCACTGCTGCGCAGGTTCTAAATGCAGGTGGCAAGGCTAAGTCAGATGCTTGGGGGTGGAAGTTACCAGAAACCACGCTCATTGCGCCGCTGATTTGTCGTGCGTTCCCGAATGCGAGCATTATCCACCTTGTTCGTCATCCTGTTACGACCTGTTGCCGGCGCAGCCATATGACATCGCGCCCGGGCACACCGATGGGGATGGCCGCATTGTCGGCTGCGTACCGCTATATAGGTCGTGATGTTGAAAGCATTGCAAACGATCCAACCCACATCCGCAACGCGGCCAGTTGGGCATTTCAGGTCGACATTGTGCTCAAGACATTTGCTAAAGCTAAATTGAAGTCGTTGCCGCTGACTGTCACATATGAAGGTATATGTTCACATTCGGTGCAAACAGCGCAGAAGATTTCTGATTATCTGGGGTTAAATACGCCCGCGCAAACCAACCCATTTTCTGTGGATGCAAACCGTACTTGTGCTGTTGCCATAGACGGTGATGAAGCAGCAGAGGTTTGGGAAATTTGCCAATCTGAGGCCATGCAATTGGGCTATGAACAAGCGGTCATCACTTGAGCCGGATTGTTCTACATGTTGGCGCACCCAAAACGGGTTCCACTTATATTCAGCGGATGATGCAATCGGCACCTGAATGCATCCGAAAGCAGGGGGTGTATTACCCTGTATTGCCACAGGTTGCTCAAATAGCTGGCAATGCCAAACTACTGGCAAGTAGTATGTTGGGGCACGTCACACCCAGTTTCAGACGCGCCTTTCCAGATATTGATCCGATGGCATTGGATCCGGCAGAAATTATGCATGATCTGCTAAAGGGATGGAGGCCAGAGGTCGAAACGCTGGTGCTGTCCGCGGAAACCATCATGCCGGGTCATGCAGAGAGATTGCGTGCGATGTTACCTAATGACGCCGATATCAAGATCGTGATGTTCGTGCGACGCCAAGACCTTTGGTTTGAATCTTATTTCAATCAGTTGACCAAGACCGGCAACATCAAATCCAATATGCAGCACTTTATCGATGACGTGATGCGAAACGAAGTTGGTCGCTATTGCACGCCTGATTGGTTCGCCCAATGGCAGCAGTGGGTGGATGTGTTTGGTTCTTGCAATGTGGTGTTTTTTGACACGGTCAGACAAGATATTTTTAGTGCATTCCTAAACACGGCAGGCCTGCCAAAGTTAGAAGGTCTGCCAGCGCTCGGGGCACAACAGGTGTCCATGACCAGCCACCATCTGGCATATTTGTTAGATATCATGCGGGATCGATCTGGCGCAGACTATGAAAAAGCACGCGCTGTGTGTTTGCGTGTCCCATCTCGTGACGCGCCAAAGTTGTCGTTTTTGAGTCCGGCGCAACGCAGGGTTATTCGGGGTACATTTGAACGCTCAAATCAGCAATTGATTGGCGTTTTAGGAGTTTCGTCTGTTGATGCTCAAATGACTATGTCCGATACTGATGATGATTTTATGACGCTGGAAGCCGTATGGAACACACCAAATTTTGAGTGTTTCAAAGCAGCGTGTGACCTTGAATTGACCATTGGAACGACACATTGATTTTTGTCTCTCGAAAACTGATATATTTGCATGTCCAGAAAACCGGCGGTAATTCCGTAACCAAAACACTGCTGCCTTATTCTGACGATAAAATGACGTTGAATAGGTATCAGGATGCGATAAATCGGTTCGGTATCAAAGGTATCTCGCCGCGAAAACACGCAAAACTACCGGAGTACAAAGAGATTTTGGGAGCCGATTTTGACGATTACAAAGTTGCCCTGACAATACGTGATCCTCTTGCACGGGCTGTATCCCTGTATTTCTCTCCGCATAAATGGATGGTCGTGGAAGACGAAGAATGGCAATATCAAAAGCCATATTGGGACATCACCCGCTTTGAAAAGCTAGTGACGCACATGTATTCGCTCGAAGAATTTTTGACGGTAGACGGGCAAATCAGGATGCCCGATCATGTGATGCGGTTTCGAAATTTGCAGCAGAATTTTGCTGATCTTTGTATGGAATATAACTTTCCGATGCAGGATTTCGAGCTGCCTGTCGCAAACGTGTCTGCTGCGTCTCACGCTTTGCGAAAGCACGCCTTGTTAGACCCGCGCACCAAGTCTCTTGTCGATCAGCGGTTTGCGAATGACTACGCGTTGATTTCAAAGTTTCATTTAAAATTTGCTTGGGGTTTGGCGGAGGCTGGTTGAACTGTAAGCTGTAATAGATATGGACCGCATAATATGACTGATCAGCCGAACAAAGCCCCGCGTCTTTCGATCGTTGTGATCCTGCACAATATGCGCCGTGAGGCACCGCGTACCATATACTCGCTATCTTCTGAGTATCAGCAGGGCGTGGATGCAGATGACTATGAATTGATCGTTGTAGAAAATGGTTCTTCCTTGCCGTTAACACCAGACGAAATTGCGAATTTTCCGGCAAATGCGTCTTATCATTTCTATGACACGCAATCTGTAAGCCCGGTTGGTGCAATCCAGTTTGGAATGTCGCAGGCCCAAGGCGAATTTGTGGCACTCATCGTCGATGGCGCACGTATGGTCACGCCGGGAAAAATTGCTAAGACGCTGGGTGCTTTAGAGGGTCTTAAGGAACCATTTATCTGCTCGCTTGCATGGCATCTAGGTCCTGATGAACAACGATTTTCAATGCAGAATGGTTATGATCGTACCGAAGAGGGGCGACTGTTGGCGTCCATCAATTGGAAGCAAAACGGCTATCGATTGTTTGAAATTTCGACGCTTGCACCATCGTCACGACATTGGTTCAAAGGTGGAATGCCATCGGAATGTAGCTTTTTCGCGATGCGTAAGTCGACCTATGATGCGATGGGGGGCTACGATATTCGCTTTGTCTCACCCGGTGGTGGGTTAATGAACCATGATTTTGTGAACCGTTTGTGGGACGTGCCGGGTATCACTCCTGTTGTGCTGTTGGGGGAAGGCAGTTTTCATCAAATGCACGGCGGTGTCGCGACAAATTCCACCGCAAAAGTGCACCCCTTTCAAATTTTCAAAGAAGAATACGAAGCGATACATCAGCGCGACTATATGGTCGCCCCCTCACCGATGCCGTTCTTTTATGGTGAATACCCCGTCAACGCAGCACAGTTCATTTCTGAACACCAAAAGTAGCCAGCAAAGCTGATTGTTGGGAACGAAATTGCCATGTCCTGCGCTTGTTTGATAACTACCTCAGGTGGCATCAGTTGCACGTATTGAAGCGAAAGGCGCCAATATTTTTGTAAATAAACTGCGGAACAATGCAGGTTGAAATACAATGGATATGCCTTGAAATCATGCTCCGATGCCTCCCCGACATCGAAGCATGACGCCCCGCAAACGTATTCTGCGGGGACTATCCGGCGTGGGGGACCAACGCCGAATTTGTGAGGTGCAGTACTTATGCCGCTTTGGGTTTCAATGCGCCGACAGTCACATCTAATGTCTGCTCAGACCCTTTACGCAGAACCGTTATCTTGGCTGTCGCATCTGGGGTGGTTGTTGCAACGGCGCGGGTTAGATCGCGTAATTCGCTGATCTCAGTACCGTTGAACGACATGATGATATCGCCTTTTTGCAAACCTGCTTTGGCCGCTGGGCTGTCACTTGATACGGCCTCAATCACGGCCCCTTTTGGCGCATCGTAGCCCAATACATCGGCCACTTCTTTGGTCATGGGCCGAATGTTTACGCCCAGCCAGCCACGAGCGATCAAACCATCGTCAGCCAGATCTGCAACAACTGTCTGGACCAGATTTGAAGGCACGGCAAAGCCGATCCCAACCGAACCACCTCCGGGTGAGATGATTGCGGTATTCACGCCAATGACGTCACCGTCATTGTTAAAGAGCGGGCCACCTGAATTGCCACGATTGATTGCAGCGTCAGTCTGGATGTAATCGTCAAGCGGCCCAGAATTGATATTACGCGAGAGGGCCGAGATGATGCCGGATGTCACCGTACCGCCAAGGCCAAAAGGGTTGCCAACCGCGACGACCTCATCACCAACGCGCAAGACGTCCGAGGTGCCGAACTCTACGGTGGGTAGGTCAACGTTCGCTTCAACCTTTAACAGCGCGATGTCCGTCATTGGGTCGCTGCCGATCACGACGGCATCAAAGCTGCGCCCGTCCGCCATTTTTACGGTCACTTCCTCAGCGCCATCGACAACGTGGTGGTTGGTTACAATTTGCCCATCATTGGAAATGATGAATCCAGAGCCTAACCCCTGACGCTGCTCTGGCGCGCCGTTTTGATTTGGCATCATGTCCTCAAACCGTTTGCGCAATTCCTCTGGCATGTTTTGTGGCAAGGCCGTGCCGGCGTTCTGCGCCTTGGCTGTGACTTCGATAAAGACAACGGCGGGCGATACAGCTTCTACCAGATCGGCGTAACCTCCGGTAGGCACAGCAAAGGCAGCGGTGGGTGAAAGCGTTAGCGCGGTAGTTGCAACAAGCGCGGTACTTAGGGCCAGTGCTGCGAAACGGGGTGATTTGATTTCAAAGGGTTTCATGTAGGATGCTCCTCGCATTCTGGTGTTACCCTCTCGACATGGTCCCTTAGGCTTACAGAGCGTTTTGATCAGCTATACAAATTTGTAAGATTGCCCCGCTTTGCAAAAGTTATGGCTATATAGGGCGCAGAGGAATTCAGGACCGTAACCAGATGAAACTTCTTGTTGTTGAAGATGATGCAACCACTGGGGCGTATATTTCACGCGGCCTGCGAGAAGAGGGGCATGTGGTAGATTTGGTCACAGATGGCCGCGCGGGACTGATCGCGGCCACAGGTGGCGTGCATGACGTATTGATCCTTGATCGGATGTTACCCGAGGTGGATGGGTTGACGCTGCTCAAGACTCTGCGTGGTGCAGGTAATCGCGTGCCTGTGTTGTTGCTGACCGCGATGGGGGATGTAGATGATCGGATTGCGGGGTTGAATGCGGGTGCAGATGATTATCTGGTCAAGCCCTTTGCCTTTGGTGAATTATCTGCACGGGTGGCCGCATTGGCGCGCCGGCCACAAGCGTTGGATCAGGAAACAATCCTGCGTGCCGGTGATCTGGAAATGAACTTGATCACCCGAAAGGTGATGCGTGCAGGGGCAGGCATCGATCTGTTGCCGCGCGAATTTACACTGTTGGAACATTTGCTACGCCGCAAAGGTCGGGTGCAAACACGCACCATGTTGCTAGAGGCGGTGTGGGACCTTAGTTTTGATCCGATGACCAATGTGGTGGAAACGCACGTCAGTCGCTTGCGGGCCAAAGTAGATAGACCCTTTGACCGCGAGCTGATTCAAACGGTGCGCGGCGCAGGATACCGGATCGAAGGATGAAAACGCGGATCGCACAGATGTGGCGCTCAATGCCGTTACGCTTGGCTGTGCTGCTTGTCGCGCTGTTTTCGGTCGTTAGTTTGCTTAGTTTGGCCGCGAGTTATGCGGTGACGCAATCCTCGTTTGAACAAGCCATTCGCGCGGATTTGGCGCAAGATTTGGCTGGGTTTCGCGCCGCACCCAATGCGCGTGCGGTGGCGTTATTGGTCAAAGCGGAATCGCGTGAAACAGACCCCAACAGATTGATATTAAGCTACGTTTCGCCCAGCGGTCAGATTTACGGCAACGGTGCGATTGCCCGCGACAATGAAGGGTTCCACATTGTTTCACTGGATGCGGATCGCGCGCAATATGATGGGGCCTATCTGACATTGACTGAACCTTTGTATGGTGGTTTGTTGACCATCGCGCGCAGTCGGGCGGAAATTGCGGCACTTGGTGATGTGTTCATAAATATCCTACTGATTTCGCTGCTTCCCACGGTATTGATTGCCTTGTCAGGTGGGTTGATCCTTGCGCGGCGATCTAAGCGACATGTTGAAGTAGTGGGTAACGCACTGGATGCGATGACAACGGGCAACCTTGGTGCGCGGGTTAAGGTTGGGTCACGGTGGTCAGACGATCTGCATCAGATTGGCGGTAAGCTAAATCAGATGGCAGGCGCGCAAGAGGCATCAGTGGCCGCGCTCAAACAGGTATCACTGGACATCGCGCATGATTTGAAAACGCCGATACAGCGGGTGTCTGTGCATCTGGATGATTTGGCCCGGACCACTCAACCAGATACGGAACAGGCCGATTTGATTGGCAAAGCGCAGAATGAATTGATTGGCATTGCATCGGTCTTTCAATCGTTGTTGCAGCTTGCCCAAGTTGAGGCTGGATCACCCAGAACGCGGTTTACCCACGTAGATTTGACGGCGCTGTGCCACACTTTGGTGGAAGTGTTTGAACCATCAGCCTTAGAACTTGATCACGTTCTGCGCTGTGACTTGCCTGAACGGGCAATGACGGTTGACGGCGATCGTGCGTTGTTGGGTCAAATGCTGTCAAATCTAATTGAGAACGCACTGCGTCATACCCCGCCCGAAACGGTGATTACGGTAAAACTTAGCTCAAATGAGGGGCGGCCAATGATCACTGTTGCTGACAACGGTCCCGGTATTCCGGCAGATGAACGCGAAAAAGCGCTACAGCGCTTGTATCGACTGGATCGTAGCCGAAACACACCTGGAAATGGGCTGGGCCTAAGTCTGGTTGAGGCGGTCGCAAATTTGCACGGTGCTGAACTGCAGTTGCAAGACAATGCACCGGGGCTGCGAGTCACATTGCGGTTTTGACATCAGCATGCGGCGATTTGTGCATGTGTGCATCCCGGTCTTGCACCCTATGTTGAAGGGGAACCAAGTGCGAGGGTTTAGATATGCTTGACGGTTTTTCAGCTGAAATATTGGCGCGGGTGCAGTTTGCCTTCACCATTTCGTTTCACATCATCTTTCCTGCGTTTTCGATAGGCCTCGCCAGTTTCTTGGCTGTCCTGAACGCGCGATGGCTTTGGACGGGTGATGATACTTTTCGCGTCTTGTTCGACTATTGGAAAAAGATATTTGCCGTCGCCTTTGGCATGGGCGTCGTGTCGGGCATTGTGATGTCATACCAATTTGGCACCAACTGGTCGGTGTTTTCTGACAAAGCAGGACCCGTTGTTGGCCCGTTGATGGCTTACGAAGTGCTGTCGGCGTTTTTCCTCGAAGCGGGATTTTTGGGGATTATGTTGTTTGGCCGTAAACGCGTGGGCAACGGATTGCACATGTTTGCCACGGGCATGGTTGCATTCGGGACATTGGTGTCCGCCACATGGATTTTGTCAGTCAATTCATGGATGCAGACGCCTGCTGGTTTTGGCATAAATGAAGTCGGGCAATTTATCCCAGAGGACTGGTGGCAGATAGTTTTCAACCCCTCCTTCCCGTATCGTTTGGTGCATATGGTGCTGGCGGCGTTCCTGACAACTGCGCTAGTTGTTGGGGCGGTTGGTGCGCTGCATTTGCTACGTAATCGGGATGATAAACCCAGTCAGCGGATGTTCTCAATGGCGATGTGGATGTTGGTGTTGGTGACACCATTGCAGATTTTTGCAGGTGACCTGCACGGGTTGAACACGCTTGAACACCAACCGGCCAAGGTGATGGCGATGGAAGGGCATTATGACAGCCATGAAAATGGTGCGCCTTTGATCCTGTTCGGTATACCCAATTCAGAAGAAAAGCGGATCGACTATGTGATCCAGATACCCAAGCTGTCATCCTTGATCCTCAAGCATGATTTGAACGCGCCGCTTGCTGGATTGGACACAATACCGGATGAAGACGAGCCGCCTGTCGGCATTGTGTTCTTTTCATTCAGGGTGATGATTGCCCTTGGATTTGCAATGTTGGGCCTTGGTCTGTGGGGGCTGTGGACGCGCGCGCGGGGGCGTTTGTTTGATGCGCCGATGCTTTATCGGGCGGCCGTCTTGATGGGCCCAACAGGGTTTGTTGCGGTGCTGGCTGGTTGGATCACGACCGAAGTCGGGCGGCAACCATTTACAGTGTATGGATTGCTGCGCACGTCCGATAGTTTGGCACCGATAGCGGCACCTGCGGTTGCGACATCGTTGATCGCTTTCATTGTGGTTTACTTTTTCGTTTTTGGTGCGGGCACTTTTTATATCCTGCGGATGATGCGACAGCCTGTGAAAGTGGTCAGTGAAAAGCCATTGCGTGACGATGCACCACTGCGTGCGGCGGGCACGACCCCGGCTGCACAAAGCCAAGCTAAGGGAGATCACTGATATGTTTGGTTTGGAATTGTCCTTCATTTGGGCCGGGATCATCGCACTGTCTGTGTTGATTTATGTCATACTTGATGGCTTTGACCTTGGTGTTGGATTGTTGTTTCCAGTCACCAAGGACGAAGGCGAACGCAACGTGATGATGAATTCCGTTGCGCCCATTTGGGACGGGAACGAAACATGGTTGGTCATGGGCGGTGGTGGATTATTCGCGGTCTTTCCGCTGGCATATGCTGTGGTGATGCCAGCACTTTATATGCCGATCACTCTGATGTTGCTGGGGTTGGTGTTTCGTGGTGTTGCGTTTGAATACCGTTGGCGCACCAAACGGTTTAAACCATTTTGGGACATGGCGTTTTTTGGCGGATCGCTAACGGCTGCGTTTTGCCAAGGCATCGCTCTGGGCGCATTGGTGCAAGGGATTGAAATTGAAGGTCGCGCCTATGCGGGGGGCTGGTGGGATTGGTTGACGCCATTCTCTGTTTTGACAGGTGTCGCCGTGACAGTGGGTTATGCTTTGTTGGGCGCAACGTGGCTGAACATGAAGTTGATGGGCCGTATCCAAGAACACATGCGTAGCCTTGTTATACCTTTGGCAATCGTCACGTTGGTCTGTATGGCAGCGGTCAGTTTGTGGACGCCGTTTCTGGATAACGAATATTTTGGCCGTTGGTTCGCATGGCCCACAGCAGCCTTTAGCGTGTTAGTACCTGTTTTGGTCGGCTTGGCGGTTTTGGGCTTATTTGCGGGGATCAAGCAGCAACGGGATGTCCAGCCGTTTCTATGTGCGTTGACACTTTTTGTGCTTGGGTTCGTTGGCATCGGGATTAGCTTTTATCCCCATATCGTGCCGCCCAGCTTGACCATTGCTGAGGCCGCAGCGCCGGATAGTTCGCTGGCCTTTGCGCTGGTGGGCACGTTGATTTTGTTGCCAATGATTCTTGGCTATACGGCCTATGCGTATTGGGTATTCCGCGGCAAAGTTGACCCAGATGAGGGCTATCACTAATGCGCGATTGGCTTGGCCGCATGGGGTGGTTTGTTTTGATTTGGGTGGGGTCCGTGCTGGCCTTGGCTGTCGTTGCTTACAGTATTCGATCGGTTATATTTGTAGGTTAATGTGGCGGTGGTGGCGACTTACGTAAGGTTGACTGCACCACAGCCCCTTGCCAAAACCTACAGCGCCTGATCACTCTGCCCGAAACCGACAAGGAGCATCCCATGAAAGCCATGCAAGTCACTGCCTACGATCAACCACTGTCAATGCAGGAGCTAGACATGCCTGTGCCTGATGTGGGTCAGGTGTTGGTGCAGGTTGATACATGTGGGCTGAATTTTGGTGACTTGCTGATCATTAAAGGCACTTATCAGGAGAAACCTGCGTTACCATTTACGCTTGGCATGGAAATGGCCGGCACCATAACGGCATTAGGTGACGGGGTGAGCCATTTGAAAGTTGGCCAACGTATCGCAGCCTATACCGGGTTTGATGGGCTGGCCGAATATGCCGCAATTCCCGCTGCCGTTTGTGTGCCGATCCCCGATGAGATGAATGCGGTGGATGCTGCTGCATTCTTGATCGCTTACGGGACCAGCCATGTGGGGCTGGATTATAAAGCACGTTTGCAACCGGGTGAACGCCTATTGGTTTTGGGTGCCTCTGGTGGCATCGGATTAACGGCAGTCGAGTTGGGTAAGTTGATGGGAGCAGAAGTCATTGCCTGTGCGCGCGGTGAAGATAAATTGGCGATCTGCAAGGCGGCAGGGGCGGACCATCTGATCAACTCAGAAACGGACGACATTCGTGATGTTGTCAAATCACTAGGTGGTGCTGATGTGGTTTATGATCCGATTGGGGGTGCCCAATTCAAAGCAGCGATGCGGGCGTGTAATCCAGAGGCGCGACTGATCCCGTTGGGATTTGCCTCTGGCGAGGTGCCGCAAATTCCAGCCAATATATTGTTGGTCAAAAACCTAAGTGTCTTGGGATTTTATTGGGGCGGATATGCGCGGATCAAGCCATCGGTTTTGACTGATAGTTTTCAGGTGCTGACCGATTGGTATACCCAAGGTATGCTGAAGCCACACGTCAGCCACGTCTTGCCTTTGGATCAAGCAAACGAAGCGTTGGATTTGCTGCGCACCCGCAAAGCGACGGGTAAAGTGGTTGTGCAGGTGGCTTCTAAATAGCGCCTGACTATTCAAATTCGCCTTTAGGTGGTATGATTTGAGTGAATCATGCCTTCTGGGGGATGTCATGGGCTTAAAACAAAACATTGCCGGAATTGCGGCTGCTGCGATGTTCGTTACATCCGGGGCCATTGCAGGAACACTTGGGCCAGAGCATGTGATTGACACCCTACATGGTCAAATGTCGCAACATTATGATTTTGTGATTTCACTTCAAGCTGACGCGCAGCGTGATCAGGTCATGTTGATGGATGAAATTACGGCCCAAAATGTTGTGGAGCTGCCGATTTTAAATGGCTTTGTCGCAACGCTTCAGGTCGAAGAAGCATTCAAGCTTGCTGATATCGAAGGCATCGAATGGATCTGGTATTTGCATCCAGATGAGGCCGATTTGACACGGAACGTGGTGCAACACCTGTCGCTAGCCTTGGATAAGGGGGCGTTGATTGCAAACATGTCGCTTGGCCCTCCCAGTGGGCTTTATCGCACAGAGCTTGATTTTGACGCACCAGTGCCCCGCACAACACTTGCGTTCGCGCGACAGGGGCGATTGGCGGTTGCGGCCATTGGTAATACTGGCAGTACGGCACCCGGTTCTGTTAACCCTTGGAGCACACCACCGTGGGTCTTGTCCGTAGGGGCATGGGATCATCGATCAAGCAAAGTTTGGGAACATTCATCAACTGGTGATCCACAGGCACCTCATACATGGCCTGATGTGATTGCATCGGGGGTCAATGTTATCGGGCCGATGACTAGCACGCGTGAAAAGACCGCAGAAGAGCGCGCCTTTGATGAAGGCAACGCACGTTTTCGAAAGGCCGTTCCGAAAGAAGTATGGGGTAAATACACATTGCGCAGTGGTTCCAATATGGCAGCGTCGCAGGTTTCAAATGCAGCTGGACAGGTGGCTTTCTTTTTAACAGAAATCATCAAGGAACGTGACCCAGAACATGGGGACCGATTGTTTTCAATCACGGTGGGGCCAGAAAGAATTACGGCCCATGACATCGCAATTGCACGATTGACAGGGCGCGCTACATCAACGGCAGATGGTGGTATGGAATATACCTATTGGATGGATCAGCCTTGGAAAATGATCAAACAGATATTGGTCGATACGGCACTTCCAGTGGCCGATGCCCGTCCATGGGAAGCCGGGGCAGGGCTGGTTGACCCTGACTATATCCGTACGGAGTTTGGTAAATACGGAATTTCCAAACCACAGCTTATGGCTGCGACAATAACAGAGTAGTGCCGCACAGGTAATGAAGACTAAGCAGACGAATTATCCACCAAAGATAAATCTATCGTCGTCCCGCTTGCGCACGCGTGATGTTGCGTGATTTTTGGCGTTCTCGCAGAAATACAAATAAGCCAGCCGCAAGGATTAAAGCGATACCTAGCCAGACTTCCCAAGAAGGGAGGTCGCCAAAAATGGCAAAGCCCCAGAAGACGGCCAATGGCAGCCCGATGTATTCAAAAGGCGCAACGGTTGCTGCATCTGCGATGCGATACGCTTGGCTCAGGCAATACCCAATGATGCCCGCATTCAGGCCCAATGCCAAAAACACCCATTCATCCCCCGTTGCAGGCCAAACCCATGCGCGCAGCAGAAATTGCATAGAAACGGAGCTGTTCGCATTCACCAAACCGCCGTCGCCGGCAACCATGTAAAAGCCCACAGAAACAAAGATGAACACGACCTGAATATAAAGCGACATCACCGATGCCTTGGCTGTGACGCCTAGTTTGCGGGTCATCAATTGGTTCAGCGCATAAGTAAGGGCGGCGAGTACGGGCAACAGCAAGACTAATCGTGTCGCATGCATGGATTCCGCCCCAGCCCAAGGGCGTTGCATGATCATGACCCCGATAAATCCAACCGCGACCGCACTTAACCGCATCACGCCGACTTTTTCCCCCAAGATCGGGATTGATAGCAGCGTGATGAACAGCGGTGCGGCAAAGAATAGCGCAGTCACTTCGGCAAGGGGCAATGCCGCAAGTGCTAAAAAGAATGCCATGTTTGAAATGACCACCAACAATCCACGGGTGATGTGCAGACCAACGCGGTCAGTTTTTAGCAGGTGAAATCCGCCCTCTAGTTTGACCAAGCCAAGACTGATGATCACCCCAATTGCCGAGCGGATAAACACGATCTGGTGTAGTGGATAGCCGCCAGACAGTTGTTTGATCAGCATATCGTTGATCGAAATCGCAAAGACACCAATCAACACAAAGATGATTGCCAGTCCGGCGCGGTTTTGGGGAGCGGTGTTCATGAACCATGCCTATCAATCTGGTTCATATAGTCCAGAACCTTTGATATTGGCGCAGGCTTGGAAACTCGGTTAGGATTAGGGTTCGAGCCCAACAAAGGACCTTACCCCATGCAAATGTCAGATACCCGCCAGATTTCCGTCCCCCCATCAGAGGTTTATGCGGCGTTACTGGACCCTGACATGCTGCAAAAATGCGTGCCGGGTGCACAGGAAGTGACAGGATCAATTGCCGATGGATACGAGGCAACCGTGGTGCAAAAGGTTGGCCCGGTTAAGGCGACTTTTAAGGGCCAAGTGACGTTGAGCGATCTGGTACCCGACACGTCGCTGACGATTTCGGGTGAAGGCAAAGGCGGTGCTGCGGGTTTTGCCAAGGGTGGCGCAGAGGTGCGGTTACTGGGCAAAGATGGTGGCACCGAGTTAAGCTATGATGTTGAGGCAAAGGTTGGCGGTAAACTGGCGCAATTGGGCAGTCGGATTATTGATGGTTTTGCCAAAAAGATGGCAGACCAGTTTTTCAATAACCTGCAAGAAGCCTTAGAAGGCCCACCCGAAGAAGGCGGCGAGGCCGAAGAAACAGAGGCTCCTGCCAAAAAGGGTTGGTTCGGTCGTTCCAAGGATTGAACCGCTCTGTTCACTTCTGATTTTCCGGTCTAGGTTCCCCACAACATCAAGTGGAGTGACCCATGCCGACAATTGTGGACATCAAAAACCTGCGTAAATCCTACGATGGTGGTTTTGAGGCGCTCAAGGGCGTTAATCTTGAAATCGAAGAGGGTGAAATTTTAGCGTTGCTTGGTCCAAATGGTGCAGGGAAAACAACGCTGATCTCGACAATTTGCGGTATCACGACAGCAACCAGTGGCACTGTAACTGTTAGTGGCCATGACATCATAACCGGATATCGCGAAACGCGGTCGATGATAGGGTTGGTCCCACAAGAGATTAATTTGGAGCCGTTTGAGAAAGTCATCAACACTGTACGGTTTTCGCGCGGCTTGTTCGGCAAACCTAGGGATGATGCTGCTCTAGAGAAAATCCTGCGTCAATTGTCGCTATGGGATAAGAAAGATAGCCAGATCAGGGCTTTATCAGGTGGCATGAAACGGCGTGTGTTGATTGCTAAGGCGTTGGCGCACGACCCTCGAGTTTTGTTCTTGGATGAACCTACCGCAGGCGTTGATGTCGAATTGCGCAAAGATATGTGGGAAATCGTGGCTGATCTAAAGGCTGACGGTGTCACCATCATTCTGACCACGCATTATATCGAAGAAGCCGAAGCCATTGCTGACCGTGTGGGTGTGATCGCACATGGTGAGTTGTTGTTGGTTGAAGACAAGGCAAAATTGATGGCGCGGATGGGTAAAAAGCAGTTGGAAGTCCAATTGACTAAACCGATCAAAACAATCCCCAAAGCTTTGCAATCTGATGCGCTGACACTGTCCAAGGATGGCACGACACTGGTGTATTCGTATGACACCCGCGCCGAACGCACTGGCATTACCAAATTGCTCGCTGATGTCGCTGATGCTGGGTTGGTTTTGGCAGACGTGATGACCCGTCAAAGCAGTCTAGAAGATATCTTTGTCGATTTGGTTCAGGAGGATGCGGCATGAACTGGACCGCAATTTATTCAATCTTTTCGTTCGAGATGGCACGGTTCTTTCGCACCATTGCGCAAAGCATCATCTCGCCCGTCTTGTCCACCTCGCTTTATTTTGTAGTCTTTGGAGCGGCCATTGGCAGTCGTATCCAAGAGGTCGAAGGCGTCAGCTATGGCGCGTTCATAGTGCCCGGGTTGATCATGCTCAGTGTTATCACCCAAGCAATATCAAACGCGTCCTTTGGAATCTATTTCCCAAAATTCATCGGCACGATCTTTGAATTGCTTTCTGCGCCTGTGAACTTTCTTGAGATTGTGATCGGCTATGTTGGTGCCGCGGCGACCAAGGCATTGTTCATCGGGGTCATTATTTTGATCACCGCGTTCTTTTTTGTCGATATCTCCATCGCGCACCCTTTTGCGATGGTTGCGTTTTTGATACTCACTTGCATCAGCTTTGCTTTGCTCGGTTTCATCATTGGCATCTGGGCTGGTAACTTTGAGCAGCTACAATTGGTGCCTCTTTTGATCGTTACACCTTTGGTGTTCCTAGGCGGATCATTCTATTCAATCTCAATGCTGCCACCCACATGGCAGATCATCTCGCATTTTAATCCCGTAGTGTATCTGATCTCGGGCTTTCGATGGGCCTTCTTTGGCTCTGCTGATGTGCCAATTTTGACCAGTTTGTTGGCCATTGGGTTGTTTACGGGTCTGTGCATGGCGGTGATCTGGTGGATATTCCGTACGGGTTGGCGGATCCGGCAATAAACCTTGTGACTGTCGCCTTGTTTGCACGGCTCTGGCGCTCTACATGGGTTAGTATGAAACCTTGGTTGCCCTTTCTCAAATCTGATCCGACTGTTGCTGTTGTCCGCTTGTCAGGTGCCATTGGCATGCAAGGGCGGGGTGGACTGAATGATGCTGGTATCGGTCCGGTGATCGAAAAAGCATTTACGAAAGGCAAGCCTGTTGCCGTTGCGCTCGAGATTAACTCGCCCGGTGGAAGCCCTGTTCAATCGTCACTGATTGGGGCGCGGATTAGGCGATTGGCGGAAGAAAAGAACATTCCCGTTATCGCTTTTGTCGAAGATGTTGCCGCGTCTGGTGGGTATTGGTTAGCAGCCGCTGCAGATGAGATATATGCAGACCCCAGTTCGGTCGTGGGATCAATTGGTGTTATATCTGCATCTTTTGGCGCGCATGAATTTATCAAAGAACATGGCATAGAGCGGCGGGTTTATACCGCCGGACAATCGAAATCGATGCTTGACCCGTTTCGCCCTGAACAACCCGAAGATGTGGCGCGGCTGAAAACACTGCTCGAAGATATCCACACCAATTTCATCGACCACGTGAAAGCACGACGCGGGCATAAATTGCCCGACGGCCAAGACCTTTTCACAGGTGAAATCTGGCTGGCCAAACGTGCGACTGAACTCGGGCTGATTGATGGCATTGGCCACATCCGGCCCTTCCTGAAAGATCGTTTTGGGGACAAGGTAAAGTTCCGCCGCTACGGTGTGAAAAAAGGACTGTTATCCCGGTTCGGGGTGCAAATGGTTCAAGATGCCGTGCAAGGCATAGAGGAACGCGCAGCATTTGCGCGGTTTGGTCTATAAGGCATGGTCATCAAAGTTGTTCTACTGTTCATGGTGTTTATGGGCGTTCTGGCGTGGTTTGGAAAAATGCACTGGCTGGGCTCAAAACGATTGAGCCAAACAAAATGTGATGCGTGTGGACGTTACCGCATTGGCAAAGGTCCCTGTAATTGTAAGGGAAAACATTAATGTTAATGCCTTGGGTGCTGTCCGGTTTGGGGTTGCTGATCTTGTTGTTTGCAGGGGATGCGCTGGTCAAAGGGGCGGTTAATCTGTCGCTGCGTTTGGGTGTACCTGCGTTGATCGTCAGCCTGACAATTGTGGCTTTTGGCACTTCTGCACCCGAATTGTTGATCGCTATTAAAGCGATTTTAGACAATGCACCCGGCCTCGCAATGGGCAATGTCGTGGGGTCGAACACGGCTAACATTCTGCTGGTTTTGGGTATTCCCGCACTGCTGGCGACGATGCACACCTCGGAATGTAATACGCGCAAATCCTATAACTACATGCTGTCGGCCAGCATTCTGTTTATAGCACTGGCGTTTCGCGGCGTTTTTGATTGGATTGCGGGGTTGGTTTTACTTGGGGCATTGACCTATGTGCTTGCCGATCAGTTCCGTGAGGCAAAAAACCACCGTCGTGCCTGCAAGGGCGACGACGCCGAAGACCTCGAAGGTGCGGACCCGAATATGCCGGGATGGCGGATTGCTGTGTTTCTTGTGTTGGGTTTGATTGGCCTACCATTGGGCGCAAGCCTGTTGGTGGATAATGCGACAATCATCGCGCGTGCTTACGGGGTAAGTGATACTGTCATTGGCTTGACGCTGGTGGCGATTGGCACCTCACTGCCAGAACTTGCAACGACTGTGATGGCGGCTTTGCGCAGGCAAGCGGATGTGGCACTAGGCAATGTCATTGGGTCAAACATGTTTAACCTTCTGGCAATCATTGGCATCGCCAGCCTTGTTGGGCCAATTGAGGTGGATCCAGAATTCCTCAAGTTTGATCTGTGGGTCATGTTGGGGGCGTCGCTGTTGTTGATCCCTTTTGTTTATTTTCGCCGCGATATCACACGCGGCTGGGGTATCGCCCTGAGCGCGCTATATGCGCTGTATATGATTGTCGTTCTTATCTAAGGAGGCCTTTGCGATGGGATGTGCATTGGTAACAGGGGCCGGGCAACGTCTGGGGCGCGCAATGGCGCTGTATCTTGGCGCGCGCGGGTATGATGTGGCGGTGCATTACGCGAACTCCGCTGATGGTGCCCATGACGTTGTTACGCAACTGAATGCGATGGGTCGCAATGCCGTCGCCTTGCAAGCTGACTTGTTAGATGAAGATGCCAGTCAGGCATTGTTACCGAAGGCGGCTGCCGCATTGGGGAATAATATTACCTGCTTGATCAATAATGCCTCGATCTTTGAATATGACAACGTCGCAAGTGCTACGCGTGCAAGTTGGGACAAGCATATGGGCAGTAACTTACGTACGCCCTTTGTGTTGACGCAGGCCATGGCGGCACAAGGCCTCGACGCTGAGATGGATGATATGGGTGAACCCCGTGCAACGGGGTTGATCGTTAACATGATTGATCAACGGGTGCGCAAACTGACCCCAGAATTCATGACCTATACGTTGGCTAAAATGGGTCTTTGGGCGATGACGCAGACGACGGCGCGTGCCCTAAGCCCGGCGATCCGAGTCAATGCCATTGGACCGGGTCCAACACTGCAAGGTGGGCGTCAAACGGATGATCATTTTGAAGCGCAGCGGCGTAGTACTGTCTTGGGACGTGGCTCAAATCCAGATGATATCACTGCTGCTCTGGGCTATTTTTTGGATGCACCGGCAGTGACAGGTCAGTTGCTTTGCGTGGATGGTGGTCAGCATTTGGGGTGGCAGACTCCTGATGTGTTAGGTGTTGAGTGATGCTGCGGTGCAGCGCAAGTTCTGCACTGCGTTCACAATTGTTACGAAAGCGTTACTAAAAGCCCTTTGTTTTCAGTTGGTTGGTCAAATAATAAAATATTATTATTTAAAAACAATAAGGTAAGATAGTGCCTAAAAAATAGGCAAATCAGCGAAAGGTGCCAAAAGTAACAGTTTTTTCGACTAGGCCATAAGTTATAGTCAGAGTTATCCACAGGTTTCGTGGACATGTTAAACCTTGTCGTAGATGCCGCTATGTTGCAGCAAAGCAGAGAATCAAGAGATCAGATGAGTACGCCGCCAGACATTCCGCCACAGGGCCATGAGGTAATTCAAGGTTATCTCAAGACCATTGATTCATCACCGGGGGTTTACCGGATGTTGGATGTGGAAAGTCGTGTTTTGTATGTGGGAAAGGCGCGCAATTTGCGCGCACGGGTCAGCAACTATGCGCGACCCTCAGGACATTCCGGGCGTATTTCCCGGATGATCGCGGCGACCACGTCGATGATGTTTCTGACAACCAAAACCGAGACCGAAGCACTGCTGCTTGAGCAAAACCTGATCAAGCAGTTGAAGCCGAAATTTAACGTATTGTTACGTGATGATAAAAGCTTTCCCAACATTCTTGTGACCGCAGAAGATAACTTTGCTCAGATTAAAAAACATCGTGGCGCGAAAAAAGAGAAGGGCAGCTATTATGGTCCCTTTGCCAGTGCGGGGGCCGTGAACCGTACATTGAACCAATTACAGCGGGTGTTTTTGTTACGTGACTGTTCAAACTCGATGTTCGACAGCCGCACACGACCTTGTTTGCAACATCAAATTAAACGGTGTTCGGCCCCCTGTGTCGGTAAGATTTCGAAAGAAGATTATGCTCAGACGGTAAAGGATGCAGAGCGGTTTTTATCTGGCAAAACCACCGATATTCAGGCGCGATTGGCGGGCGATATGGCCCGCGCATCAGAAGAGATGGAGTTTGAACGCGCTGCCGCATTGCGCGACCGGATCAAGGCATTGACCCAAGTGCAAACAGCGCAAGGCATCAATCCTAAAGGCGTATCAGAAGCGGATATCATCGCCTTGCACATGGACAGTGGGCAGGCTTGCGTTCAGGTGTTTTTCATCCGCGCCAATCAAAACTGGGGCAATCGCGATTATTATCCGCGCGTCGGTGCCGATGTGGACGCTGCCGAGGTATTGGAAGCGTTTATTGGTCAGTTCTATGACAACCGCGATCCGCCTCGACAGCTGATCCTATCCAATGAGATTGAAAATCCTGATCTGATGGCGGATGCGCTGACTGGCAAGATCGGCCGCAAGGTCGAATTGCTGGTCCCACAGCGCGGCGAAAAAGCGGAATTGGTGGACGGTGCATTGCGTAATGCCCGCGAGTCTTTGGCCCGTAAAATGGCTGAAAGCGCCACGCAAACCCGATTGCTGAAAGGGCTGGAAGAGGCGTTTGAATTGCCCGCACCCCCAACACGCATTGAGGTTTATGACAACAGTCACATTCAAGGTACCAATGCGGTCGGTGGGATGATCGTCGCGGGCGCGGATGGGTTGATGAAAAACCAATACCGCAAATTCAATATTCGCGGCGAAGACCTAACACCGGGTGATGACTTTGGGATGATGAAAGAAGTGCTGACGCGGCGGTTCAAACGCTTGCTCAAGGAAGACCCCGAACGTACGAGTGGGACATGGCCAGACCTGCTGTTGATTGATGGCGGTGCTGGGCAGGTGAGCGCGGTGGCCTCAATTATGCGCGAATACGGGGTCGAAGATATCCCAATGATCGGCGTTGCTAAAGGTGTGGACCGGGACGCAGGCAAGGAAGAGTTCCACCGCGTCGGCAAACGGGTGATGGCGCTGCGGCATAATGATCCGGTACTGTATTTCGTACAGCGGTTGCGCGATGAGGCGCACCGTTTTGCGATCGGCACACACCGGGCAAAACGTGCCAAAGCCGTGGGTGCGACCCCATTGGATGAGGTGGCAGGCGTCGGTGCTGCCCGCAAACGCGCGTTGCTTGCTCATTTTGGGTCAGCAAAGGCCGTGGGGCGTGCCAATTTGAGTGATCTTAAAGCGGTTGATGGTGTGTCAGATGCCCTTGCTGAGACAATTTATGCCTATTTCCACGAACGTGGCTGAAGCGGTGTTAGGCGGTTTACCTGCGCGAAAAATGAATGCTGTGCGATGGCGCTTTTACGTCAAGGTGGGGCGTAGTAAGGTAATTTTATGAGATGGAACCTACCGAATATCCTGACGCTTTTACGTCTTGTCGCCGCACCCAGTGTGGCGCTGATGTTCCTTTATTTTACAAGGCCTTATGCGGATTGGTTTGCGCTAATTCTATTCGTGACTGCGTCAATCACCGATTGGTTGGACGGCTATTTGGCGCGCGCGTGGAAACAAGAAACCAAGCTGGGCGCGATGTTGGATCCAATTGCTGACAAGGCGATGGTGGTGATTGCGTTGATGGTGATCATTGGGTTTTCCAGTTGGTCGCCTTGGCTGGTCTTGCCTGCGACAGTGATCTTGTTCCGTGAGGTTTTTGTTTCAGGCCTGCGCGAATATTTGGGCGATGTGGCGGGGACGTTGAAAGTAACAAAACTCGCCAAGTGGAAGACCACATTGCAGATGGTCGCGATTGCGGTGCTATTTTCGCAAGGTGTATTTGAACACTATCTTGGCATGTCAGTCTTTGGCATGGACCAAGACATGATTGGTGCGATCCTGAATGGGGTCGAAGAAGACGTTTTGGGCTTGAACTGGAAGCTGGCAGGCATGGAATGGTCTGGGCTTATTGGGCTGGGATTGTTGTGGATTGCAGCGGCTCTGACTGCGATTACCGGCATGGATTACCTGCTGAAAGCACTGCCACATTTGCGTGAGGGCCGGTGATGGATGTTTTATATTTCGCTTGGGTACGCGAACGTATCGGTGTGCCGCGCGAAGTTGTCGAGACCGAGGCGCTGACAGTGAATGATTTGATTGCAGAGTTGCGCGCGCGTGAGGATCGTTATGATCTGGCGTTTTCAGATTTATCTGCATTGCGGGTTGCTGTTGATCAAAAGCTGGCTGATTTTGATACACCGCTGAAGGGCGTTCGAGAGATTGCATTTTTCCCGCCCATGACGGGTGGCTGACCCGTGCGCGTATCTGTGCAGGAAGCAGTGTTTGATCTAGGGGCTGAAACCACCGCGTTTGCCCAGGGCCATAGCGATATGGGGGCTATTGTCACCTTTACAGGCGTGGTGCGTGATTTGCCCGATGACCCTTTGCAAGTGATGGAGATTGAGCATTATCCAGGCATGACAGAGGCCGCGCTGCAAGAGATGGCACAGACCGCTATTACGCGGTTCACTCTGGGGGATGTGCTGGTGATCCACCGCTTTGGCGCGCTAAAGCCGGGTGAGATGATCATGATGGTCGCCACTGCGGCGCGACACCGCAAGGATGCGTTTGAGGGTGCCGAATTCTTGATGGATTATCTGAAATCACGCGCGCCATTTTGGAAACGCGAAATTACCGCTACGAGTGCTGATTGGGTTGCTTCCAAAGAGGAAGACGAAGCCGCGTTGAAGCGCTGGTAATAGTAGCTGATCAATCCATTGATGTGGATCAAGGCAGACATAGACGGCAAAATCTAAAGTAGTCCCCGAACTTAAACTGGAGGGACGAACACGATGTTTAAACATATTGTCGTTGGATTTGACGGATCTGAGCATTCGGAAAATGCGTTGCGGATTGCCTGTGACATTGCCGCGAAATACGGTGCAGAAGTGCATGTATCGCATACGCCCAAACACGAAACCGTCAGCTTTGCCCTTGGTGCGGTTGCGGGCTACCATGTTGCGACAACCCAACCAAAACCAGAGGATATAAAAGCTGCGACTGAAAAGATATTTGCGCAAGCAAGCACTGTGGCTTCTGCGTGTGGTAATACCAATATTGTTACACATCAGGGCAACGGCGATCCGGCGCATGATACGTTGAAATGCGCAGATGATTGTGGTGCTGATTTGATCGTAACGGGGCGACGAGGGTTAGGGAATTTAGGTGCATTGATGATGGGCAGCACATCCCAGCATATTGCGCATCACGCAAAATGCGCCTGCATGACAGTCATGTAATTTAAAGTGAAAATGTGGGTAGGCGGGGGTTACCCTGCCTGCTGACGTTCAATATAGGCACGCATTTCTTCCGCTTCGTGACGGGCATCACGTAGACCATCCATCGCTGCGCGCAGTTCCGCTTCGGTCTGTGACAGCTGATTGGTCAACTCTGCCTCACGCTGTTGCAGATAGGTGATCGCTTGATCGCGGGTTTCTTCGGCTTCGTGCAACTCTTGACTCATACGATCCAGTTGCGCGACGTCATCCGCTGCCACGCGGGTAAAGCGGTGCATTAGCCAGTTGGCAAACCAGCCCAGACAAAATGCCACAAACAGGATAATCGCGGTTGCGAGGACGAACTCAGTTCTGCTCATCGTTTGTGCCTTCTTGAACTTGATCTTGCGCTGTATCGCCCGTTTCGGCGGTACTTTCCAGCGTTGTTTGGTCCGGATCGTCAACTGTATCGGGGCGTATCAGGCGAAATTCGATACGACGGTTGGCTTCTCGGCCTTCTGCGGTGTCATTGTCAGCAATCGGTACTGCCTCGCCGTACCCGCGTGCGACAAAGGAACCGGTCAACACTCGCCGTGCGCGCAGCTCATTCAGAACTGATTCTGCCCGTGATTGTGACAAAGCAAGGTTCATTTCTTCGCGGCCTTGGCTGTCGGTATAGCCTTGGATTTCAAGCAGGATATCGCCACAGCGTTTTAGGATTTCAGCAATATCATCCATGGTGCCAAGGGCAGAGGCATCAATGGTGGCGCTGCTGGGTTCAAAGTTGATCTTACCGACCTTTAGAACTTCACCAATTTCCGCTTCACATTCCGCAGGCGTGGGCAGACCCAATACCGGATCAAGCTTTTCTTGATATTTCACATCGATATCAAATGCCGCACCTTCGCCTAACTTGCCTGCCAGCAATGACGCGATTTCGGTGCTTGCATCTGGATTTCCGGTGTTGCCAGACACCGATAGGGTATCTGGGGTTACCGTAATTGCACCGTTGCTAAGTCCTGACAGTGCTTCAAGCGCGGTTAAGACACGCGGTGCCCAATCGCCAGGCAGGTTTTCATCGACACGTGCCGCGGTATAAACTTTGTCCGACCCAAAACGCGCTTTTGCATAGCTGTCGGCCAAATCACGCAGTGCATCATTGCTCAGGCGTCCGCGCAGCTGCACCTGACCCTCAGGGCTAAGTGTGGCGGTGAACTCTGGTGGGCCAGCATTTGGATCCACCACTGCAGGAAGGCTGGCGTGAAGCGCAAAAACATCAGGAATACTGGTTTCCAATTCCCCAATCACGCGGTCAAATAGGGCTTGATTGGTGCCCGCTGCTGCGAGCAACGTAATATCAGCGTCCGCAATCGTGACTGAGCCACCGCCCAGCTTTTGAACCGCGTCCATCGACATAGACGCCGCTTGAGTCCAAGTCGGGCTTGGCACACCCATACCAACGGTGCAGCGGGCGCTACCAGTCAGGCCTGCACGTCTGGCAGCGTCCACAATGCGCTTGCGCGCGGCTTCGGTATCGGCAGAGCAAGCATCAAAACGACCACCATTTTCATCAAGCTCAAACCGTAACGTAAATGGGGTAATGACGGGGCGTGGTGCAGAAATATCCAGTAAAACATCTAGGCCCTGAGGGATCGAGCGTCTGACAGTATCTTCCATCTTTGCTTTGGCCTTGGCACTGTCTGCAATGGCCGTGATGGAAACACGGCCGGCTTCAACCGATACTTTTGCACGCGGTAACAGCGCCATCGCATTGATGGCAAAATCAAGGGATTGCTGCCAATTGTCGGGGGCAGGATAATCAGCTGAATCAAGTAAGTCAGCGACTTCGCCTTCGCCAACCATGGCTTGAAAGCTTGCAATAGTGGCATCGCGATCCGTGCTGCTGGGAATCAACCCACTCGCCGAAATGCCTGATCCATTGCGCAAAACTTCTAAGGAAAACCGGGGCGGCACAATAGCGGCCTGCGCTTCGACTTCCATGTCGTCAATGACACGTGCGGCGTCCACAATGCTGCCCGCAGTTGTGAGTGCACGAAAACGGACCGCTTCGGTGGGTGCGATCCCCGCAAGGGTGACTTGCAAGCCATCGGCCTCAACTTCGGCCCATGTCATGCCTTGGTTGTCCAATGCATCACGCACGCCAATTTCTGAATTATCTTCGATTAGTTTTACCGAAAAGTTGGCCGCAACCAAAGACACCACCGCAGCCGCAGCAAAGGTGAGAGCGATGGTTAGGATCGAGGACAAGCGCATGCGGTTACTTCTGTATTGGTCACGTTAGGTCTTTGATACGCAAGTGGGACAGGGGGTGCAATCAAAGCAGCAGGGCTATAGCGAAAAACAACAGCGGGATCATGCCGGTATCGCGATTTGAGCGAAACAATTGCAGCAGCTTTGACGGATTGTCGATGTCTAGACCGCGCAATTGCCACGCCATGTGCCATCCCATCGCCCAAGGCCCCCCAAGGGCAATGACCAATGCAAGGATCGAGGCATTTGGCAGAGCCGCAAAAATCACCGCTAATCCCATTAGACCAATGGTCGCCATCAGAAAACGGCGCAGCCAGTGGTGTGTATTCTTGCCAAACAGGCGCGCGGTGGATTTGACGCCGATCAATGCGTCATCTTCAGTATCTTGGTGCGCATAGATCGTGTCATAGAACAACGTCCAAGCGATACCTGCGAGGTACAGAACAACTGCGGGCGAATTCAGGCTCCCGGTATGGGCGGTCCAGACCAACAGAGCGCCCCAATTGAACGCGAGACCCAGAAAAGCCTGGGGCCACCACGTAAACCGTTTGGCAAAGGGGTAAATCGCGACCAACAGCAGTGATAGCACGCCCAAAGAAATGGCCGCACGGTTGAAGGTGAACAGGATGAGTGCCGCTGCGAGCGCTTGGATCACCATCCACGCGATGGCACCTTGAACACTGACCTGACCAGATGGGATGGGCCGAGACCGGGTCCGCGCAACCTGTGCGTCAAAATCACGATCTGTGATGTCATTCCATGTACATCCCGCACCGCGCATCAACCAAGCGCCCAACGCACAGCCGATAAATATCCACAAATCGCCCCAACGTGGGCTTTGATCGTACAAGATCGCCAGCGCCAACCCCCACCAGCATGGCAAGAGCAACAGCCATGTGCCAATCGGTCTATCCGCACGGCTAAGGCGCAGATAGGGGCGGGTATAGGCAGGTGCATATCGATCCACCCAATTATCATTTGACGCATCAGCGACAGGTGCATCTGGCGAAGGCGGAGGGTTATGCATATATCTTAGCCTATGAGTGCAAAAATCAGACTTTATGTAGATCACCCTATGGGTCCGGGGCAATCGCTGACTTTGGAAAAAGCGCAGGCGCATTATCTATTTGGGGTGATGCGGCTAGCTGTGGGTGCGGCTGTGTTGGTGTTCAATGGGCGCGACGGTGAATGGCGCGCGGATGTGGTTGAGGCCAGTAAACGTGGTGGTGTGCTGGTTTGCGCTGAACAAACCAAGCCGTTGCAGATGCCGCCGGACCTGTGGTTGCTGTTTGCCCCGATAAAAAAGGCCCGCACGGATTTCATTGTCGAAAAGGCGGCTGAGATGGGGGCCGCGCGCATTGTTCCTGTTGTCACGGCTTTTACCAATGTGGGCCGCGTCCAACGTGACCGTTTACAGGCGCATGCCCTTGAGGCCGCAGAACAATGTGGCGGCACTTATGTCCCAGAAGTGGCTGAGGCGGTGAAATTGGACCGTCTACTTGATGGATGGGACGCCGAGCGTAAGCTGATGTTTTGCGATGAAGCGCTTGCAGGGGGATCAGCCCAGCTGCCAGTTGGTGATGCGCAAACAGGGCCATGGGCGATCATCATCGGCCCCGAAGGTGGTTTTTTAGACAAGGAACGTGCGCGATTGCATGGGTTACCCTATTCACACCCCGTGACGTTAGGCCCCCGGATTTTGCGGGCTGATACCGCGGCAGTTGCGGCCATGACGCTTTGGCAAAGCACGTTAGGGGATTGGGCATGATCCGCTGCGCCGAGCCAAACGATGCACCGTCGATAGAGAGTTTTTTACAAAGCCATGCTGCGACATCCATGTTTCTGCGCGGAAATTTAGCAGCGCATGGAACGAACGAGTATAAACATCCGCATGGGACAACTTTTTATATAAAGGAAGAAGGCAAACGTATCATTGCCATCGCGGGGCGAACGAACTGCGGCTATGTGATGTCTCAATCCCCCGACAATGACCCAGCCTTTTTTGACGACCTTGCCCAAGAACTTGAGGGCAAAATGATTGTCGCAATGACAGGCGCACCTGCACAGGTGCGCGCTTTTCTCGCGGTAATTGGGTGCAAGGATCAGCTTTTTGCAAAGCGAGATGTTCAACCGCTTTATGAAATGGATGTTTCCAAGATCGATTTGTCGGTGTTTGAAAATACTACTGAATTTCGCGTTCCAGATGCAGATGATGCTAATTTTCTGGAATATTGGTTTGCTGGATATCACGCGGATACTGGTGTGCCGATCCCAAAGGACTCAAACCTGAGCGCCCTCGCGGTAAACTTTATTGAAAAAACGGACGCACGTTTGTTGTTTGTTGATGGCGTTCCAGTTGCCATGACAACGATGAACGCCCGTGTGAGTGACACTGTTCAGGTGGGCGGTGTATATGTGCCGTCAAGCGAACGAGGAAAAGGGTACGGCGGACAAATTGTTGCGATGCATTTAGCTGAATTGCGCAGCAACGGCATAACCAAAGCTATTTTGTTTGCGGCAAGTGCTGCCGCTGCGCGTGCATATGAGAAAATTGGTTTTGTTCAAATCGGATCATATGAGATCGCTCTTTTGAATGATCGTTATCTGATAGGAACATAACTATGACCTTTTTCAGGCCGGAAGCCCAAGCAGAGCTTTGGCGTTGGCGCGAATGTATTGCGGGCGGGATGATTACGTTGTTTGGTCTCTGGCTGGTGTTTGGACCCGGTTTTTTATTGGCTGTACCGGGGTGGGCGCTGATATTGGCTGGTATTGTCGCCATTTGGTTGGGTGTTCAACGTGCGCGGTTTCGCGGCAAGGATGGGGGCGCAGGTGCTGTTCAGGTAGATGAGGGGCAGGTAACCTATTTTGGCCCGCTGACCGGTGGCACGGTGGCGCTGCGCGAAATGGATCGCTTGAGCCTTGAGCGGTCTATGTTTCCCGCGCATTGGCGTTTGGACCAACCGGGGCAATCCCCGTTGTTGATCCCGGTAAATGCCGCAGGGTCAGAGGCTTTGTTTGATGCCTTTGCGACCTTGCCCGGCTTGCGCACAGAACACATGCTGACCGAATTACACGCCACCCGCCATCAAGCGGTTGTGATCTGGCGGCGGGGTGGTGGCCCCCTTGAGGTGGGCTTGCTGCATTGACAGTACGGCCAATTCCACGCATCCAAGTTTAAATACCAACACGAACCTTTGGAGTCTCGTACATGTCTATTCCTCAATCTGGCGGCGGCCCCATCGAACACCACGATCAATTGGCAGAATACCTTTCAGACGGGTGTAAGCCAAAGGAAGACTGGCGCATCGGCACGGAACACGAGAAGTTTGGGTATTGCAAAGATACGCTGTTGCCTTTGCCGTATGAGGGCGAGCGTTCAATCCGCGCGATGCTGGAAGGGTTGCGAGACCGGCACAACTGGGCCCCTGTAACCGAGGGTGACAAGCTCATCGGTTTGGAAAAGGACGGTGCGAATGTGTCCTTGGAACCGGGGGGGCAGTTGGAACTGTCCGGCGCACCCGTTGAGACCATCCACGAGACTTGCGATGAGGTGAATGTTCATCTGCGCGAAGTCAAAGACGTGGCCGACGATATCGGTGTAGGCTTTATCGGCTTGGGTGCCGCGCCCGTTTGGACCCATGAACAGATGGATTTGATGCCCAAAGGGCGGTACAATTTAATGAATGACTACATGGGTCGTGTTGGCACCATGGGGCGTGTGATGATGCGCCGGACCTGTACTGTGCAGGTCAATCTTGATTTCGGTTCTGAGGCCGACATGATCAAGAAAATGCGCGTGGCGCTGGCGTTACAGCCGGTGGCGACCGCGTTGTTTGCTAATTCGCCCTTCTTTGAGGGCAAGCCGAACGGCTATAAATCGCTGCGCAGCCGGGTGTGGCGCGATCTGGATGCGTCGCGTACTGGCACATTGCCTTTTGTCTTTGATGAGGGCTTTGGGTTTGAGCGTTGGGTTGAATACGCTCTCGATGTGCCGATGTATTTTGTTTATCGAGATGGTAAATATATCAACGCGCTGGGTATGTCGTTTCGTGATTTTATGAAGGGCAAACTGCCTGCACTTCCAGGTGAAACACCAACGCTTAGTGATTGGGCGGATCATCTTACAACGGCATTCCCCGAAGCGCGGATGAAAAAGTTTATCGAAATGCGGGGGGCTGATGGTGGCCCATGGCGACGCCTATGCGCTTTGCCTGCATTCTGGGTTGGATTGATGTACGATCAAACAGCACTGGATGGCGCATGGGATTTGGTCAAACATTGGACCACTGCACAACATGATGCGTTGCGAAACGCTGCTTCCGTTGACGGCCTGCAAGCCAAGGTCACAGGGATCAATATGCACGACATCGCGCGCGAGGCTGTAGCTTTGTCTGAGGCTGGCCTAAAAGCGCGCGCACGTAGTGGCGCGGGCGGAATGGTGCCAGATGAAACGCACTTTCTGAATGCGCTGAAAGAAAGCATTGAGTCCGGCAAAGTACCTGCCGATGAATTGCTGGATGATTACAATGGCAAATGGAACGGCGATCTTAACCAGATTTACGCAGACTATTCGTACTAGCAACTTCACTAAGGTTAGGTGTTTGCTTGGCCTAGGACACGTTGTTGATAAAGCGATCTGATTTCTTGCTTTGCCGCCTCTTTATGGGCGGCATCTTGGTCGGGTGATTTTTCGTAGAGGTATTTATAACCCGCAAAGGGGTTTTTAGATACTTCGCCCTGTTGGCGCAGGCTTGCCCCTGAAATTGGGGCACCACCGTACAATTCGTGATCCGGTTTGGACGGCGAAATCATAAAGAAGATGTGCAGCATTGAGGTCACGAACGGTGCTGTGATCAATATCATGGTCACCACGATAACAGCGCCACTGTTGGTTGGATCGTCTTGGAAGCCTTGGGTTATTCGGCCCGCGCGCTGGCCAAATTCTGTCGCAATCGGGGCAGAGGTCATTTCTGACAAGACGGCCCATATCGCATCCCAACCAAGGGCGTTTAACATGGCGGCGGCGGCAAATATCATCGGCCAAACCGTGTCGACGCTATCAAAGACCAACGCCATCACGAGGCCCATCATGCCTAGGCTGCCGTTTGTGTCACTGCTCATGGATGCCATCGCGGCAAAGCCAGCGATCAGTAAATAAAAGCTGGATACAACGGTTACATAAGGCAGTTTTGCCCATTTACCGCTTTTTCCACTGTCATGTAGGCGGCGCACCGTCAGGGACAGGCGTGGAATAATTGTGACGACAAACAGCGTGAAGGATTCGTAATAAAAGGGGTTCAGCGGCGGGATTTGGCGGGCCAGTAAGAAATCCCAAAATGCACGTGCGTCACCGGGGATCATGGCAATGATCAACACCCAGATAACGGGCATCACACACCAATATTCCAATGGGCTGGCGCGGTCGTCAAATTTAAACGCTTTGAAAGCAAAATTTTCAAAATAGGAAAAAATTTTCATCTTTACGAATGCCCTGCCGCTATCGATCTTATTGATAACTTAAAAGGGAAATCGGCCCACAATAGGGCGAAGGTTTGGCATCTCAAGGGGGCGAGGTGGTTCTTACGGCTTTGGGCGCGCCATGACGGCACGCCCAAATGTAGAACTTAAAGGTCTTTGTTATGCGGCTGCGGCCTGATCACGGTGCATCATTACGGCGCGCAAGGTGCCGATGGCATGGGTGAAGCCAAGCCCAAGGCATAAGCTGGCAAAGCCTGATGCGAGCAAGAAGGCGACTATGGGTTGGCCTTCATTCAACGGCAGTAATGCACCGATCAAGATCACGCCGCCCGCACCAATGGCTGCAAATCCAGTGGCGATGGTGACTGCGGCGGCTTTGGCTGCGGCACCACTGTCTGGGCAGGTGCCGATCATTGCACCAATGCGCAGGATCATCATGCAAAGGGCAATCAGGCCGCCAAAAGCAAGGGCTACATAACTAAGAGCAAGGAGGGTCATTTTAAGGGTCCTTTCTTGAGGTGTTAAACGGGAATGGGGTGGGCATAGAGGTCGCGACAAAGCTTGTTATAGATTAACCCAGTGCAAGCAGCCCAAGAGGGCGCAAATAGTGATCCAAAAATCAGAGTGATCAGGGCAATATCTACGGTAGTATTGTTTCGATTGATCATCGCACCAACCGAAAGGCCGATGGATAGGCAAAACAGGGTCAGCAGTGCGAGGATCGCCAGTTGCCAAGGCTTGGCAGGGTGCCTGCTGAGATAAATTAGCAAGACCGGGGTGCCAAGCACCAGATAGGGCAGTGTGCCAAAGATAAGTGCCCCAACGGGGATCAACAACAACCAGAAAGAGGCGAGCGTGAACATAAGCGGCCCACCGATCATCGCCAGAACGAAGGCAACTGGATCAATGTTGTAACGTGGCTTTGGCGCGCGCGGGCGGGTAAGGAATTCGGCAAAGACTGACATGTGAATGCTCCTATATTTTCGGCTCAAAATCGACGGATCAACCAGCGATAGATGAGGGTGAAGGTGGCCGACCAAACTGCGGCGAAAACTGCGCCATAGGTGAGATAGCCGAGCAAGACTGCCATCACGCTATTGTCGGCTGTGACCGCCCAAATGATCAATGCGATTGGGACCAGCCCTGCTAGTGAAATGACGGATAGTAGCATAATGGGCAGTATCTTTGGCGGGTAGCGGCGTAGAAACCAAATGAGGATTGGCGTGCCAAAGAGAAGATACACAGGGCCACCCATGATCATTGCTAGATAGGGAATGACCGCGATGAACCCGATTTGGGGGATAAGGGAAAGCGGGTAGGTCACGCCGGTGATCAGCAGTGGCGCGCCGATCATGGCCACACAAAACTGTTTCCAGGGGATATTTCGGTCTTTATTTCCTGATATTTCTGTCATGAGAGAAATCTCCGAACAAATAAATTAAGGTTTGTCTTTGCCTTTAGGCAAGAACCGGGCGACACGTGCGCCCAATTTGACAGCTGTTAGTTGTACAGCGCGGGGTAGGCGCGACACATCAGCGTACCAGTCATCAAATAGCTGCATGGTGCTAAGTGTCTCAGCAATGCGCGCCTTAACGGCTGGTGGTGTGGCATCTTGTTCTGCCTCAGCTTGGACTTCACGTAAGGCTGCCAAAGTTGGCGCATATTCGCGTTCACGGCGGCTTTCGATGACTTGGTTCACCAGATCAAACATGTCGCGGATCGAAGTAAAGTGGTCACGTCTGTCGCCAAGTTTGCGTTGTGATTTGACCAACCCCAGTGATTGAAGTTCTTTCAATCCATTGGATACGTTGGACCTAGCAAGATTCAGTAAGTCACAGATTTCATCTGCGCTCAGCGCATCAGGTGAGATATGCAGCAGCGCATGGATTTGCGCTACAGACCTGTTGGTGCCCCACTTCGCGCCCATGTCCCCCCAATGGAGGATAAAGTTCTGCATGGCAGGGGTGAGGTGCATGTTTCCGACTCACTATTAATTTCTGTAATGACAGAAATATCAGAATACATTGGAATGGCAAGCAGATACTTAAGTTCAGTCTTTGCGGCTGAGGATGAGGTTAAACAGGCCTGAGCCCAATTTCATTTGGGTCAGCGTCTGTGCGCCGTCCTTCATGTCATAGCGCAACTGCATTTTGACGGATGAGATATAGAGCGGGGACAGATGGCCGGGCCCAGCGATGACGGTGTATTTGATGTTACAGATCAGGTGATCGTCCTGCGTTTTGGATCCATTTGATGTCAACGCGATGGCCCTGCGCCCATCATAAATGGTCAGCGGTTTTGGGCAGCCTTGTGCATTGATCAGGCGACCAATCGCAGTAACGGGGTCAACCACACCAATCGGAACACGCTCTGGATCAGACAGCTGGGTCTTTTCGGTTTCGGGTGTGATTATTGTTGAAATCACGCGCCCCTCTTCGATCACTATCCCAATTTGACGCGATTTGCGTGATGATTCACTTACGCTCAGGAAATCTTGCGCGCGTTTGCCAGAGGATGAAACGCCATCGCGCGAAGATGCTTTGAACGTGCCGTTGAATACACCCAATGGTGTGTTGTTCATGGAAGATATCAGGCGGGTGATCTTGCCAGATTGGGAATAAGACAGCGTGCCAAGGGTTTTGCCACCCAGATTGATTTGAAAATCCTGCGCATATGAGGCGGATGCCAGGGTGAGCAGCCACGCAGATGCAACTGCGATCATCCATTGTCGTTTACTGGTCATTCTCAGGCCCTCGAATTCGCGCCTGACCTAGCCTATCCAACCTTGGTGGTCAGCACCTTTATTGCAATTGCCCCGAAGGCGAGCGCAAAGAAGCCTTCGCACCAGCGTTTTGCGCGGGCATATGCCGCCGCCATTGGTGCAGATGAAAAAATCACCGCATAAAGGTGGAACATGACCAGACTTTGTAGGCCGATGGCTAGGATCACAGTGATTAACGCGCTGGGCGGCGTGCCTACGGGAATTCCGATGGCGTAAAGAGCGCCGAAAAACAGCACCGCCTTGGGGTTAGTGAGATGCAGCGCCAACCCTTTGGCATAGGCGCGCCGTGGTGTGACCTGCGGCATTTCCTTGGTTGTCAATTTATTGCCATACCACGCCGCCCGCGCTGCTTTGATTGCGAGCCACATCAAATAGGCGGCCCCAACATAACGTGCAACTTCAAAGAACCAGACATTCGCGGCCATCACAGCACCCAAGCCAAATGCCGCTGAAACAGACCAAATCCAAGATCCGGTTGTCACGCCTGATGCCAATGCCAAACCCGCACGGCGGCCCGACGACATCGATGTGCCTGCAATGGCTAATGTCGCGGGGCCCGGGCTGCCTGAGGCGATGAAGGCGGCAAATAGGATGACGGGTAGGTTGATATCACTCATGTTGCACCTTCTGTGGCTTGTTCGTCATCAGGGACATAGCTGCGCAAAAATGCAATGACCTTATCGGCAGGCATTTCACAAGGGAACAGGCCCGGCCCAGCAGTCAGATCATAAAAATTCAGGCTAATGTAATCCTTACCGCCCAATTCTTCTGCGACAAGTTTGGTTGAGCGTCCGTTGTTGAACAGGCTGCGCGTTGCGACATAACGCTTGTTATGTGCTGTCCCGGTGCTGGTGCCAATCGGCAATGCCGCCAATCGATGGGCGACATCATCGGGTGGCGTCACCCTTTTTGGCCAATTTTGGGTTCGGTCCCGGCTCTGATGCGTTTGATGTTTGCGCGGTGGCGCCAAAAAACAAGTAAGGTCAGCAAGATACCAAGGAACAATGCATATCCGTAGCCCAAAAAGACCATGAGGAATGTTGATGCCGCCGCCGCACCCAAGGCCCCCATGGATGAGGTCCGTGTGGACGCCGCTGCAATAAGCCACGCAATGCAGCAGCCGATACCGACGGGCCAGGCCAAGGCCAGCATAATACCCAAAAAGGTTGCGACACCTTTGCCGCCGCGAAACTTGAGCCAGACGGGATAGCAATGCCCAACCATCGCAGCGAGTGCCGCGATCTGAACGGCATCTTCCCCAGCAAAAAGGCGCGCCAACAGAAGGGCAACAGCACCTTTTCCGCCATCAAACAGCAACGTGAGCGCCGCAGCTTTCTTATTTCCGGTGCGCAGAACATTCGTGGCACCAATGTTGCCAGATCCGATGTCACGCAGATTGCCCAACCCCATGGCATTGGCAAAGATCATCCCAAAAGGAATGGACCCCAATCCATAGCCAATCACGGCCCAAAGGATCAAAACGGCAAGTGAGCTATCAAATGGTGGCATCAGACCCCCTCGTAAACGCAATTTCCAGCAACATATGTTGCCAGTACCTTACCCTGCATCCGCATCCCGTCAAATGGCGTGTTGCGCGATTTTGAGCGCAGCTTGGCACGGTCCATAACAAAGGGCGCATCACCGTCGAACCATACCAGATCAGCAGGTGCGCCTTCGCTCAGGCGTCCACCGGGCAGGCCCAACCGTTTGGCAGGGTTCAGGGACAATGCCCGCCACAATGTCGGCAGATCCATCAGGTCAGCATGCACAAGGCGCATGGCGGCGGGTAGTAGTGTTTCTAACCCAACAGCACCGGAAGCGGCCTCTTCGTAGGGCAGGCGCTTGGATTCTTCGTCTTGTGGGGTGTGCATGGAACAGATGATGTCAATCAACCCACTTGCCACGGCCTCGGCTACAGCGATGCGGTCGTCTTCGTCGCGCAAAGGCGGCTTGAGCTTAAAGAACGTGCGATAGTCGGCCACATCCAAGGCGTTCAGCGTCAAATGATGGATGCCAATCCCTGCGGTGATGTCCAAACCATTCTTTTTGGCACGCTCCAACGCGGGCAGGGCGCGCGCGGTGGTGATTTGATCGGCGTGATATTTTGCTCCGGTCATTTCGATCAGGGCGATGTCACGGTCCAAGCCCATGCGTTCTGCCATAGGTGACACAGCGGGCAAGCCCCGCAGAGAGGCGAATTTACCAGAGGTGACAGCGGCACCTTTGCTCAAGATCGGCTCTTGGGGGTGGGCGATGACCAGCGCACCGAGGCTGCGGGCATAGGTCAATGCACGCGAAAATACTTTGGTGTCGGTGATCACGCGGTCGCAATCGGTGAAGGCGGCGGCCCCTGCATCCATCAAGAAACCAATTTCGGTCATTTCACGGCCCGCACGCCCTTTGGTCAGGGCGGCCATGGGTACTACATTGACGGGTGCGGCCTCATTCGCGCGCCGTGTCACGAATTCCAATACTTCTGGGCTGTCGATGGCAGGGTCGGTATCGGGACGGGTGATCATTGTGGTCACGCCACCAGCAGCAGCGGCCAATCCAGCAGAACGATAGCTTTCTTTGTGGCGCTCACCGGGCTCACAAACTTTGACGCCCAGATCAACGATGCCGGGGGCAAGGTATTTGCCCTTGCAGTCGACGACTTTGGCATCTTTGGGCAAGGGGGCCATATCAGTCGATATTTTG
>CALKXT010000042.1 GCA_938003685.1 uncultured Sulfitobacter sp.
GCCAAACAAGACCAACAAAATGACCATGAACGTGGCTCTGTCATGCCGATCTTGCTGCACGGCGATGCCGCCTTTGCGGGTCAGGGCGTTGTGGCGGAATGTTTCGCGCTTTCGGGCCTGCGTGGTCACAAGGCAGGCGGAACGATGCATATCGTCGTCAACAACCAGATCGGTTTCACCACTGCACCACACTTTAGTCGTTCGTCCCCCTACCCCACGGACAACGCGCTGGTGGTTGAAGCGCCGATATTTCACGTCAACGGCGATGATCCAGAGGCCGTGGTACACGCGGCGCGCGTCGCCACCGAATTCCGTCAAAAGTTCCACAAGGACGTGGTCATCGACATTATTTGCTACCGCCGCTTTGGTCACAACGAAGGCGACGAGCCGATGTTCACCAACCCGGTGATGTACAAAAAGATCAAAAAACAGAAAACAACGCTGACGCTCTACACCGAACGCCTTGTCAAAGACGGGCTGATCCCCGAAGGCGAGATCGAAGACATGAAGGCCTCATTTCAGGCCAAAATGAACGAAGAATTCGAAGCGGGCAAAGAATATCGCCCAAACAAGGCTGATTGGCTGGATGGAAAATGGTCCCATCTGGACAAGCAAGACAAGAAATATCAGCGTGGCAAAACCGCGATTAAAAAAGAAACCATGGCTGAGGTCGGCAAATCGCTGTCAACAGCGCCAGAAGGGTTCCCGGTACACAAAACCGTTGGTCGATTGTTAGACGCCAAACGTGAGATGTTCGAAACTGGTGTTGGTTTTGACTGGGCAACTGGCGAAGCACTCGCGTTCGGGTCCTTGTTAACCGAAGGCTACAAAGTCCGCCTTGCGGGCCAAGACAGCGCACGTGGCACCTTTAGTCAGCGCCATTCTGCACTGATTAACCAAGAAAACGAGGACCGCTATTACCCTTTAAACCATGTCCGCGAGGGCCAAGCAGAATACGAAGTTATCGACTCCATGTTGTCTGAGTATGCGGTGCTTGGTTTTGAATACGGCTATTCATTGGCCGAACCCAACGCATTGACCCTGTGGGAAGCCCAGTTTGGTGATTTCGCCAACGGCGCGCAGATCATGTTCGATCAATTTATCAGTTCTGGTGAAAGCAAATGGTTACGCATGTCGGGCCTCGTTTGCCTGCTGCCGCATGGCTACGAGGGCCAAGGCCCCGAACACTCCAGCGCACGTTTGGAACGGTTCCTGACCATGTGTGGTGGTGACAATTGGATTGTGGCAAACTGTACGACACCTGCCAACTACTTCCACATTTTGCGCCGTCAATTGCACCGCAGCTACCGCAAACCGCTGATCCTGATGACGCCAAAATCACTACTGCGCCACAAAATGGCCGTCAGTCGGGCCGAAGAATTCACCACCGGTTCGTCTTTCCACCGCATTATGTGGGACGACGCGCAGCATGGGAATTCTGACACCAAATTGGTCACTGATAACAAGATCAAGCGTGTGGTCATGTGCTCAGGCAAGGTCTATTATGATCTGTTAGAAGAGCGTGACGCACGCGGCATCGACGATGTTTACCTGATGCGGTTTGAACAGTTTTATCCTTTCCCAGCGCAGTCTGCGGTCAAGGAACTGGAACGCTTCAAAAATGCCGAAATGGTCTGGTGTCAGGAAGAGCCAAAAAATCAAGGTGCGTGGTCGTTCATTGAACCCAACATCGAATGGGTTTTGGGCCGGATAAAAGCCAAACATGGCCGCCCCGTTTACGCGGGCCGTGCCACTGCCGCATCGCCCGCCACGGGCCTTGCCTCACAACATAAAGCACAACAAGCAGCCCTCATCGACGATGCGCTGACAGTCAAAGGAACGAAATAATGACAAGCGAAGTACGCGTACCCACGCTGGGCGAATCCGTGACAGAGGCTACAGTGGCAACTTGGTTCAAAAAACCTGGCGATGCCGTTGCCGTTGATGAAATGCTATGTGAATTGGAAACCGACAAAGTGACCGTCGAAGTGCCCAGCCCGGTTGCTGGCACCATGGGTGACATTGTCGCTGCCGAGGGTGAAACTGTCGGCGTGAATGCGCTATTGGCCACCATTTCCGAAGGGGCTGGGGCCGCACCTGCGCCCAAAGCTGATGCGCCTGCAAAAGCCGCTGCACCTGCTGCATCTGGCAGCGACAGTGCTGTAGACGTTATGGTGCCTACGCTTGGCGAAAGCGTGACAGAAGCGACCGTCAGCACATGGTTCAAAAAGGTTGGGGATACCGTCGCCCAAGACGAAATGCTGTGTGAATTGGAAACCGACAAAGTCAGCGTTGAGGTGCCTGCACCTGCCGCTGGTACGCTTACTGAAATCTTAGCCCAAGAAGGTGCCACTGTCGAAGCATCCGCTAAACTCGCAGTAATCGCATCTGGCTCAGGCGCATCTGCTGCCAGCCCAACAAGCGCCCCGGCATCCGCCGCCGCTGCGCCGTCTGGCGGCAAAGACGTCGAGGACGCCCCATCCGCCAAGAAAGCAATGGCCGAAGCCGGCGTATCCCGTGATGCCGTGACAGGCACTGGTCGCGATGGTCGTGTGATGAAAGAAGACGTGGCCAAGGCAATCGCTGCTGGTGTAACGGCAGCACCAGCGCCCGCCGCAGCGACCGCAGCCCCACGTGCTGCGTCCAAACCAGACGATGCAGCCCGCGAAGAGCGCGTGAAAATGTCCCGCCTCAAGCAGACCATGGCGCGCCGTTTGAAAGAGGCGCAAAACACCGCCGCGATCCTGACGACCTTTAACGAGGTCGACATGAGCGAGGTCATGGGCATCCGCAATCAGTACAAAGAACAGTTCGAAAAGAAACATGGCGTCCGCATGGGCTTTATGTCGTTCTTTACCAAGGCCTGCTGTCACGCGCTGAAAGAAATCCCCGAGGTCAACGCAGAGATCGACGGCACCGACGTGATCTATAAAAACTACGTCCACATGGGGGTTGCTGCGGGCACGCCCACAGGTCTGGTTGTGCCGGTGATCCGTGACGTTGACACGATGTCATTTGCCGAGATCGAAAAAGGTATCAACGTCATGGGCAAGAAAGCCCGCGACGGTAAGCTAAGCATGGCTGACATGACGGGCGGCACGTTCACCATTTCAAACGGCGGCGTTTACGGCTCACTCATGACCGCGCCAATCTTGAACCCACCACAGTCCGGCATCCTTGGCATGGCCAAAATCCAAGACCGCGCGATGGTTGTTGGTGGTGAGATCGTAATCCGTCCAATGATGTATATCTCACTGTCTTATGACCATCGGATCATCGACGGCAAAGGGGCGGTGACGTTCCTTGTTCGTGTGAAAGAGATGCTGGAAGATCCACGGCGGTTGTTGATGGATTTGTGATAAACTGAAATCAAGGAAGCCTCATCCAACTTCAACATTGAGTGGATGGGGCTGCCATCAACAGAAGAAGACTTGCGTAAAATATCAGGATTGTTTTGTTAGGGGAGCAACTCGATGAAGACCAAAGAGCTCGCCGAAGTTTTCAGCAATAGATACCATGGAGCCGCGAATAAAGAAGTAGTTCTTTCAATCCATCTTTTTGGAATCGAATTTTCTGAAGCTTTACAAGGACAAAACATAAAAGAAATATGTGAGCTCGCTAACGCCCCTATTTCTTATGCAACAGAAATTCGCAAAGGCATGCGCCTTTCGAAATATGTGGAGCTAAAATAATGACCGAAACAACACTCCTAGCCGCCTACGGCCTCCTCGTCCTGCTCACCATCCTGCTGCAAGTCCTTGGGGCCACCCGCCAACTTTCCATGGGCTATCTACTATCCAGCCGGGATGAAGGACGCACCGTAACAGGCATGACGGCCCGCCTTGAACGGGCGCTGAACAACTCCGTCACCGCGATGGCGCTTTTTGCGCCTGCTATTTTGATCCTTGTTATGCTTGATCGCACAAACGCCACCAGCCTATTGGCTGCACAAGTGTTTCTCATCTCGCGTGTCATCTACCTTGTTGTCTATGCACTTGGCATCCCTGCCATCCGCACCCTTTCATGGCTCGCCGGGTTCGCCGCGACCGCGATCCTGTACTTCCTCGCACTGTAACAGACGAAAATGCGCAGGATTATCTACAGTCTCGTCAGCCTTGTCGTTCTCGCCGTCATGGCGATCGGATACACAGCCGTGATGGCGCGCATTGGCTCTGGCATGCCGCCACCAATGCTTTCCGCGGATCAACAGGCAGACGAAATTCTGGTGATCAAATCGACCCGTGAAATGCATTTGTTGCGCAATGGTGAAACGCTGCGCAGCTACGAGATTTCTCTTGGTGCGGCACCTGCGGGTCACAAACTTAACGAAGGGGACGAACGCACGCCAGAAGGGCAGTATACAATCGACTGGCGCAATCCGTCCTCTGTCGCGCATTTAAGCCTGCATATCTCCTACCCCAATGCGGTCGACAAAGCGGCGGCCAGCGATCAAAATCTCGATCCCGGTGGCAATATCATGATCCACGGCTTGCCAAATGGATGGGGGTTTCTGCAACGCTTGCACTTGGCATGGGATTGGACCAATGGCTGCATCGCCGTGACCAATGCGCAGATGCGCCACATCTGGTCCCGTGTGCCCAACAATACGCCCATTACAATTGTCGACAGCATCTGATGCGATGCAACGTATCAAAAACTAGGGAGCGTCAACATGACCTCTGATTTTTTGGCATGGCTCCCGAGCGACCTATCGCTGGGGCACCTGCAACGTACATGGCTCTATTGGCTACTGGTGATTTTATTGGCATCAGAAATGATCTACTTCCAACCCCGTTCACTGGCGTTTCTACGTAACTATCTCACCGCGGATAAACGCGTCACTGGACCATGGGGCACCACGACAAACCCTTCGAAAAAAGTGATCGTGGCGACATGCCTGACCAGCATATTAATGCTTCTGACATTTTCAGCGCTCGTTTTGGCTAGCGCTTTGGCTTTCTATGCGGCTCTACTTGGCCTCATCCCAGCAGCGCTACGATTTGCTGACCAAATACCTCTGGCCAATACTGGCGAAACCATCGGCGCGGCCATCGGATCGTTCATCGGTGGCGGGCTGCAAATATTGCTGATCATCGGCATCGTTTCTAGCGTCGACCCCACATCGCAGTTCCCATTCCGCCTTGCCAATCATCTTGATCAGAAAGCGCCGCTATGACGCCAGAACTCACGGTTCTTACGCTCGCCGCCCTCTTGCAAGTGCTTCAATTTGCCCTCTACGCAGTGCCAGCCAATCGCGACATTGGCCCCGGATACACGATGTCTGCGCGCGACCGCGACCCCACGCGTAAAATGTCGGTCCAAACCGCGCGCCTTGGCCGTGCGTTTGATAACCACTTTGAGGGGTTGATCCTATTCACCATCGCTGTCGGTGTGATCCAAATGTCAGGCCAAAACAGCACCTTCACAGCAATCTGTGCTTGGACCTATCTGATTGCCCGCATCGCCTATGTCCCCGCCTATGCATTGGGTCTACGCCCATATCGCACGCTCATCTGGTTCGTAGGATTCGCGGCAACAACACTGATGCTTGTCACAGCCCTCTTATGAACTTCATCTAGCCAAATAACCTCCTTGGGGAGGCGCTTGCGCCGGGGGACTGCCCCCCCTACCTTACTAGCAACCCAGTAACACAAATATTCGTCGACACATCAATAGGAGACTCCCATGTCCAGTTATGACGTCATCATCATCGGTTCCGGCCCCGGCGGCTATGTCGCCGCAATTCGCTGCGCGCAACTGGGCCTAAAAACAGCCTGTGTTGAAGGACGTGACACTTTGGGTGGTACTTGCTTGAATGTGGGTTGTATTCCGTCCAAAGCACTGCTGCATGCCTCACATATGCTGCATGAAGCAGAACATAATTTTGCTGAAATGGGCCTCAAGGGCAAAAGCCCATCTGTCGATTGGAAACAGATGCTAAACTATAAGCAATCCACCATCGACACAAATACCAAGGGAATCGAATTTCTGTTCAAAAAGAACAAAATTGACTGGATCAAAGGCTGGGCCACTGTGCCCGAGGCTGGCAAAGTTAAGGTTGGCGATGAGGTTCATGAAGCTAAGAACATTATCATTGCCACTGGATCCGAACCGGCATCACTGCCGGGTGTTGAGGTAGACGAAAAGGTTGTCGTCACTTCAACAGGTGCGTTGGAATTAGGCAAAGTGCCAAAGAAACTCGTCGTCATTGGTGCCGGTGTGATTGGTCTGGAACTTGGTAGCGTCTATGCGCGCTTGGGCTCCGAGGTGACCGTGGTCGAATTCTTGGATGCCATTACACCCGGCATGGACCCAGAAGTGCAAAAAACATTCCAACGCATGCTGAAAAAGCAGGGTTTCAAGTTTATTATGGGTGCGGCCGTACAAGGAACTGAGGCTAGCAAAACAAAGGCCAAAGTTACCTATAAACTGCGCAAAGATGACAGCGAACATGTGATTGATGCTGATGTCGTGCTTGTTTCAACAGGGCGCAAACCGTTTGTGGATGGATTGGGTCTGGATAAACTCGGTGTGGAAATGACCAAGCGTGGTCAGATCGCTGTGAATGATCAGTGGGAAACATCCGTAAAAGGCGTCTATGCGATTGGTGATGTGATCGAAGGTCCGATGCTGGCCCACAAGGCCGAAGACGAAGGTATGGCCGCAGCAGAAGTGCTTGCTGGCAAACATGGTCACGTGAATTATGGCGTTATTCCTGGCGTTATCTACACGCACCCCGAAGTTGCCAATGTTGGTGAAACCGAAGCGAGCCTGAAAGAAGCCGGGCGTGCCTATAAGGTTGGTAAATTCAGTTTTATGGGCAACGCGCGGGCCAAGGCCGTATTTGCGGGTGACGGATTTGTAAAAATTCTTGCGGATAAAGATACTGATCGCATTTTAGGCGCACATATCATCGGACCAAGCGCGGGTGACCTAATTCATGAGGTGTGTGTAGCGATGGAATTTGGCGCGTCTGCCCAAGATTTGGCGATGACCTGCCACGCGCATCCAACATATTCAGAAGCAGTGCGCGAAGCCGCATTGGCCTGTGGGGACGGCGCGATTCATATGTAACGCGGGTGCAGACACTTAAAGTTTGAGAGTAGGATGCAGAGAATCTGCATCCTCTTTTTATTTATGTTTTCACGGCTTTTTTAACTTCATCTTGTTTTGGTTGGGTGCGCTGAAATACGATTCCGCAGTTTTTCTGAATGCTCGCTTTTTCCAACGCCTCAAGTTCGCCTTTCAACCGACCCAATTCCGCAGCGGTTTGTTTGTCGCCTTTGATGAAAAAGGCAGCGGGCCAAAACACAACCAATGCAACACCTGTAGCAACAGCATCATCGCTAGCCTTTTTGTTTTGAACGCCTGACAGTTCGCCTACTCTTGAGCTTACTCTCGAGGCTTCCTGTGCAACTTGTTTGCAAGAGTAAGATTGATACGTCAGTGGGGAAACATACGTCGATGTGACTTGCTCTGCTTTTTGAGCACAACCAGAAATCACAAGTGCAGTCATCCCCACCAAAATAAGAGGCATTTTCATTTTTAATTAACCTTATTTGAAGTGTATTGGAGAACCAATAAAGCGGTGGCATTTCAACTAAAACAGGAATGTTGCAAAAGTTTTAATTCTATCTAATTGCTGAAGTCATTCTACCACATTGTTTTAGCGGCACGTGGTCCCCAAGCTTCGTCGTAAGGCGCACCACCTTCTTCTCCGCTGGTCATCTCAGCCAATATATCACCCACGCTGGGAAGGTCCCCGCTTTCGTCGTGCCCTGCCCATGTCTCAGCCCGCATCAACGCCCGAGCGCATTGCGTGTAAATCTCGGATATTTCTATCACAATCACAGTGGCTGGTTGGCGTTTGCCCTGTTCGAACCGCTTTCGCAAATCCACGTCATCGGTTAAAAACCCTCGCCCATTGACGCGCACAACGACGTTTGATCCGGGTACCAGAAACAAACAAGATACCCGTCCATCCAAGACAATATTTCGCAGTGAATCCAGACGGTTATTGCCACGCCAATCCGGCATTGCCAGCGTGCGCGCGTCTAATTCTGCAACCACAGGGCCGTCATCGCCACGGGGGCTGCCATCTGTGCCGTCTGTGCCAACCGTACTTAACACACATAATTTTGAGGACATGATCCATTTGCGATAAAGCGGGGTCAGACGGTCTGCGACTTTGCGCAGAGCAGGTGCAGCTGGCTGTCCGTAAAGCCCTTCAAGAGTGGCGATATCGCCAATCTTATGCATTGGGCGCAGACCATCCCGCGTCATACAGCAGGCGATCTGATACCTGTTCGACGTTGGTCTCTAGCTCTTTCATAAAAGCATCTTTACTCAGGCCTGGCTCAATTGGATCAAGAAACTCAACAACCGCAACACCGGGTCGACGATACAATCCACGACGCGGCCAAAAATACCCAGCATTGGTTGCAACGGGGACGCAAGGTTTCGCCATCTGTTCATACAGCGCTGCGGTGCCCGCCTTATAAGGTGCCTTCGCACCCGGTGCGACACGCGTCCCTTGGGAATAAATCACCAATTGTCCCGCTTCGATCCGACCAGATTTAACATCATCGAGCATCTTTGTGATCGCCTTGCCACGCTTACCACGATCCACGGCAACCATGTTCATGCGTTTGGCATACTGGCCGATCACAGGTGTATAGAGGATCTCTTTTTTCATGATGAACTTCGTACGCGGCAGCGCGGTAAAGATCATCATAATATCCAAGAAAGACTGATGCTTGGCGGCGACTAAGACTTCGCCTTCTGGCACATTTCCACGGACCTCACAGCGCAGACCAATCATCCAACGCGCAGTCCACATGCACCACCGCGAATAGCCTTTGCAGGCCGCATATGCGCCGTTCAGTGAAAACATCGCCCATGGCGCATAGAACAAACCAATCACCGGCATCATTATGGTTGCCTGTACGATATACAGAATAGATCTGATCCATTGCAGTATTACCATTACGCCAACTCCCTCAATGTGCGACGCGCGGCTGACCCGGTTGCTGCAAAGGCAACGCCGCCTGCCAGCAGTGGAATGAACAGCGGCAACAGCCAATGCCAGCCTTGAAAACCCATCCCGGTCAGAAAGCTTGCCGCATCGTTCCCAGATGGCAGCAGCAACATGGCAATCATGCCTACCACCATCCCCACGCCAGCCCCAGAAAGGGCGCGCAGCGTAAATCGTCGAATAAATGCCTGTGCGATGTAATCATCCGTTGCGCCCACCAACCGCAGCACAGTGATCACTTGGGCGTTCGCAGCCAGTGCAGCATGGGCTGCGAGGGTAATCATTGCCGCAACGGCCGCCGCAATCAGTACGATCGACAGCCAGCCCAACGTCTTCAACCGCGAGGCCGCTTTGATTAACGGGGCACGCCAGCGCGCATGATCATCTAAGATCGCCCCCGGCACTTCAGCAGACAGACGCAGACGCAGACCCACAGCATCCATGCCATCACTGTCTTCAATCACTTCGATCAACCGGGGTACGGGCAAAGTATCCAACGCCAAATCAGGACCAAACCAAGGGGCCAGCAATGCCTGTTGTTCTGCGTCCGTTAACGCGCGGGCAGTGGCCACCCCTTTGGTGGTTTCCAGAATGCGCAGCGCCGCATCCGTTTGGGCGGCACGTTGATCTAGTGGTGCCACAATTCGGATCGTCGCAGACCGCGCCAGTTCATCACCCCACTGTTTCGCCAAACGGCCCGATGCCAATGACAGTGCCAGCGCGAAGACCGCCAAGAACGCCATCGCTCCAGCCGCAAACACAGTCAATTGTGCTGTGAAACCAGAGGGTGGGACCACGCGGTCTGCCTGGCGGTCACCCGCAATAAATGCTTTCAGCGAGGTCAGATCAAACTTCATAAATCTGCCCCCGCCAATTGAATACGCCGATTTGCAATGCGCAACACGCGCGCCTGTACATGTGCTTTGGTGGCGCGGATCAGGCTGAGGTCATGGGTGGCGATCAATACCGTCTTGCCCATTTTGTTCAACTCGATCAGCAGCCGCAGCAGACGTTGCGACATTTCCCAATCGATGTTTCCGGTGGGTTCATCCGCTAACACAACATCTGGCGACATGATCACCGCGCGTGCCAATGCGGCACGCTGGCGTTCACCACCCGACAATTCGGGGGGCAAGGCATCCGCGCGGTTGGTCAATCCTACCCATGACATAAGTTCGTGCAGGTCTGCGCCGCCCGCCTCTGCGTGACGACCAGAAACGGTTAACGGCAGTGACACGTTGTCAGACACGCTGAGATGATCCAGAAACTTAACGTCTTGATGCACGACACCAACCCGGCGGCGTACCAATGCAATGTCGTCACGATCAAGCCCGCGTACATCCGCCCCAAACAACCGGATATGCCCCGCTGTGGGCAGTAAAGCACCATAGCATAATTTCATCAGTGTAGTTTTACCCGCACCTGATGGGCCCGTCAAAAAATGAAAAGATCCCGGCGCCAATTTCAGCGATATGTCCGACAGCAATTCGCCACCGCCATAGCTGTAAGCCACATTTTCCAGCTCGATCACAAAGGCACCTCGGTTCATTCAACCTGTTGTGCCTTAGCACCGCTTAGGTTTCAATGCATCACAACGCCACTTCTCCCTCAGATAGCACTTTTCCTCTGTTATCTCTGGGCATATGGTTATGCATAATGTTTGAACATGCTTACAACTGAGTGTCAGGATAAGAAATGCGGCTGATCTGTCCAAATTGTGACGCCCAATACGAGGTCCCCGACGAAGTCGTGCCGACCGAAGGGCGGGACGTGCAATGTTCAAATTGCGGTCAAACCTGGTTTCAACACCATCCCGACCATGCACCACAAGAAGATGACAGTGGTGTCGATGTGGATGCGCCTGCACCAGATGAAGAGGTGTCCCCGCCACCGCCGCCAGCCCCACCACAACAAGAGCCGGAGCGCAAACAGCTAGATCCGGCAGTTGCCGACATTCTGCGTCAAGAGGCCGAAGCAGAGCATGAGGCGCGCCGCAAACGCCAATCTGAGCCACTGGAAAGCCAACCGGATTTGGGGCTGGACAGCCATGATGAGGGTGACGATGCACCAGATCGTCGCGCCCGCGAGGCGCAAAAGCGCATGGCTCGGATGCGCGGAGAACCAGAAACTGTGTCAGATGCTGCAGTGAATGCGGCTGCAATTTCATCGCGCCGCGATCTGCTGCCTGACATCGAAGAGATAAATTCGACCCTGCGTACAGACAACAAGCGCGGCGGTGGCAGTGCATCCGACAACACCCCACATATCGAGGCACCAACGAGCAAAAAACGCAAACGTAGCTTTCGCAGTGGCTTTTTGATCATTGTCTTGTTGTTTGTGATTTTGGCAGCGATCTACGTTTATGCCCCACAGATCGCCAAAGCAGTTCCGCAGGTTGATCCGCTGCTCAATGCCTATGTGGCATGGGTAGATCAGACTCGTCTATGGCTTGATGGGCAAATCCAAAACCTGCTGGCATGGCTTGATTCTATGGCATCAAAATCGGACGGTTAAGCAGTCCGAGACTTAGAACTGATCCAACAACCGGTTAAGGTAATCGCGCTCAATATCTGGGCGCTCGGCCTCACCTGACCTCCGGCGGATTTCATCCAGTAATTTGCGCGCTGCAGCTGCGCCACCACCCGGCCCTTGGCGTAGTTTGCCATCAGGCGATCCGTCGCTGTTTGAACTATCCCGACCCAATGGATCGGTTGCGTCAGCACGGCGATTGGATTGCGCATCACCTTGCCCAGGCTCTTGGCGTGGCGCGCCCTCTTCCATCGCGTCAGCCAGCGAACGCATGCCCTCCCGCAACGCTTCCATGGCCTGCGCTTGATTGTCGATAGCTTCTGCCAAATCGCGGTTGCGCAGAGCCTGTTCTGCTTGATCCATCGCGCGACCTGCACGGTTCAGCGCATCACGTGCCGCGTCACCTTCATCGGTTCCTTGGCCGGGCAAACGCCCCTCTTGGCGACGCAATTCATCGCGCAACGCTTCTTGGCGTTCGGCTAGTCCTTCTTCGCCTTTGCCGTATCCCGGCCCCTGTTCGCCACCCTCAGGTGTTTGGCCTCTTTCGCCCTGACCGTCTTGTTCGCCACCGCTGCCTTCACCCTGACCGTTCTGACCTTCGTGGCTTTCACCGCGACCTTGCCCGCCATTGCGACCTTCGTTTTCGCCACTTTCGCCGGCCTGAGCATTCGGGTTGAATTGTTCTTGAAGATCGCGGAACGCCTGATCGCTGAGACCTTGCTGTTCACGCAACGTATCTGAAAGGCCTTCCATCGCCTGTTCACCGGGTGTCTTGCCGCCTTCACCGGGCTGGCCTTCGGTAACGCGCATGTTTTCCATCAGTTCTTGCAGTTCTTTCAGGGCTTGCTCGGCTTCAGCCATGCGGCCTTGCTCCATTAGTTCCTGAATGTGATCCATCATGCGTTGCAGGTCGTCCTGCGTCATTTGCATGCCTTCACTTTGTTGCTGTGGTTCATCGGTCCCGTCACGGTCTTGGTCTTGTGCCTGCTGGCGTTGCAGCTGCTTCAGATATTCTTCGGTCGCGCGGCGCAGCTCGTCCATGAGTTCTGCGATTTCTTCCTTGGACGCCCCATTTTTAATCGCTTCATTCAAGCGGTCCTGCGCACGGCGCATCCGCTCAAGTGCGTCAGCCAACACGCCTTCTTCCAACTCAATGGCAAGGCCCCACATGTCCTCAGCAAGCTGCTCTTGAATGTCATCGCTGAGCCCGAACCGCGCATGGATTTCCAACCGCTTGATGATCTTTCGCAGCCGCAATGCTGTGGTTTGAGACCGAAAGATATCTTCGGGCTGATAAGAAACAGCACGCAACACCTGCGCCATACGTGGGCCATTTTCACGCGACCACAAAAGATCACGGCGCATTTCAATAACCGCGGCTGCCGTCGGATCAAAAAAGCGGCGCCCGGGTAGGATCATGTCTTTGGGCCCTGTGCCAGCTTGCTGTTCTGCTGCGTCCAAAACAGACAAGCTTATCTTGATCGGCAGGTTCGCCCAAGGGTGCTTGGAAAAGTCATCAATCAGGTTTTCTTCGAAATCAGTGCGGCCTCCGGAAATGGGTGTAGGCAGTGGCACAACAATCTCAGGGCGCGCATCTGGTGCGAGGCTTAATCCATAGCGCCGATCTACAGCCGCCAGATCAAGGATGATCCGCGCTTCACCTGCTTCAACACCGTAATCGTCACGACCAGCGAATGGCAGACGCATTTCACCCAAGGCAGAAACCTGCGGATCACCAAGCAGTTCAACTTCGGGGGCGGTATCTGGCAATACACTGATGTCCCACGCGCGCCCACCCGGACCAGAAATGCCAATTTCACCATCCTGCAAAACTGTAAAATCCTGTGCAGAATCAGAAGCCGCAGGTATGTCAGCCGTCCGACCAGACACGGTTTCATCCAGAGTGAGCGCGCCAACCTCGCCGTAAAACCGCAACGTGATTAAAGTCCCTTTGGGCAAATCAAGCGCGCCTTCGGACAGGTCATTAAGGTACAGCGTCGGTTTGCCCGTATAGCGCGGTGGTTCGGCCCAGCCTTCCCAAACGGGACCATTCGCCAAATCGGTTGATCCCGGTGCCATGTCGGCAACCGATCCAACGCGCCAGATTGAACCGAACAAGAGGGCCATGGCAAAGGCCAAAACCGCAACAAAGCGCAAGGCATAAGGGTCGCGACGTGACACACGTAAATCCGCTGGAACAGGGCGTGCAAGTGCGGCGCGTGCAGCCATGCGCGATTTGTGCGCGCGCCAAACGGCCATGGATGCGTCATCTCCGCCCCCTATAGCTTGATCATCCAGCATTGCCTGAATGGGACGTCCCGGCATGCTTTGATCCAGTCGCTCCATAGCGGCAGCGCGCGACGGGATACGAAAACGACGCAGCCCATAAATAAATGCGGCGATACCCGCAACGACCGCAACAACCGTCGCTGCCCAGACACCTTCGATCACCACTAGATCCTGAAGGCCCAGCATCAAAGCCGCCAAAATCAACAAACAAACAGTCATCAAAGGCCAAAGTGCGTTAACCAGACTTTCAGCCAACATTCCCACCCATGTCAGGCGCAATGGCCAGCGTAATTTCGCCAGCCCGCGCCGCAGATCATTTGGGGTAAATGCACTCATCTCTGATATCTCCCGCGGCTTGTTCAGCGGGACGCCGTCAAAGCCATTCTGGCATGGTATCGCGATTTATCATTTCGTCAAAGGTTGGACGTGCGCGAATAACCGCAAATTGATCATCTTTCACCAATACTTCGGGGAT
>CALKXT010000043.1 GCA_938003685.1 uncultured Sulfitobacter sp.
AGGTTATCCCAACCACCACGGATACCGCCGCAATGCTTTTCGATCAGTTCCTCAAACCCGATGCTCATCGCCTCTTCAACCACACAAGGGTTGTTGACGTGACCGGAAATCGCAAACAGTTTTGTACCCGCATTGTTAGGACGGCCAAAACCGGCAAACCATTCTGGCCCACGGCGCAGGATCGTCGGCACCACGGCAATTGATTCCACGTTGTTCACAGTTGTCGGACAGCCATACAGGCCCGCACCCGCAGGGAACGGCGGCTTCATCCGCGGCATGCCCTTTTTACCTTCAAGCGATTCAAGCAATGCAGTTTCTTCACCGCAGATATAAGCACCGGCACCATGGGCCACGTAGATGTCGAAATCCCAACCAGATTTGCAGGCGTTCTTGCCAACCAACCCAGCAGCATAGGCTTCATCAATCGCGGCCTGAAGCGCCTCTTTCTCGCGGATATATTCACCGCGAATGTAGATATAGCAAGCATGTGCATTCATCGCGAAGGACGCGATCAAACAGCCCTCAACCAGCGTGTGCGGATCATGGCGCATGATCTCGCGGTCTTTACATGTACCCGGCTCAGATTCGTCCGCATTCACCACCAGATAGGCTGGGCGGCCATCGCTTTCTTTGGGCATGAATGACCATTTCAGACCAGTTGGAAAACCCGCACCACCGCGACCACGCAAACCAGAGGCTTTCATCTGGTCGACAATCCAATCGCGGCCTTTTTTGATGATACCCGCCGTGCCATCCCAATGGCCACGGCCCTGCGCGCCTTTCAGCGTGCGGTCATGCATACCGTAGATGTTGGTAAAAATGCGGTCTTTATCCTGAAGCATGACGCCTACCTTTGGTTTTCTTTGGCGCCCCTACGGGCCTGCCACATCTGAAATATCACGACCATCGCCCAAAAAAGCGCTGCCAAAGCTGCAAAGTCAAACAGCAAGGCAAAGCGCCCCGGCAACCCCATCGCAGGGCCAAGCCATTGTGCCGCAGTCCACAAAATCATTGTCACAGCAATGACCAGACCAACGGTCTGACCTTTGCGTGCTAATGCTTTGTCGCTGGCTTCACTCATGGATCACCCTACCCCGGCTCAGGTCTTTTTCTTACGTTTTGAGAATTCAGTCTCGCCGCCTTTGGCCAATATCTTGGACTGTGCGATCCATCCATCCCGTTCGATACGGCCCTTGAAACGCAAACGCGCATCGACCCATTCGATTTCCTTTTTGCGCCATCCGGCAACCTGATCAAAATGGTACACGCCAAGTTCGTTCAACGTGCCTTCCAACTTTGGACCAACACCGCTGATCAGTTTCAGATCATCCGCACCACTGGCACGCGCGGCAGTCAACATCTCTGGCTTACCATCCGCCGCAACGGGTTTGCGCGCAGGTTTGGCTGGCGCTTTAGGCTTGGCCGTTTTTTGTGCAGTCGTTTTCGGCGTTGCAGTTTTAGCTGCTGGTGCTGCTTTGGCCGCAGGCTTTTTCGCGACCGCTGCTTCGCCAGAAACTTTCTTGGCTGGTGCTTTCTTTGCGGGTGCCTTTTTAGCGGCAGGTTTCTTTGCAGCAGGATCAGCAACAGGTGCCGACGCAGTGGTTGCAGCCGTTGTTGATTTAGCTGCCGTTTTCTTGGCGGGTGCTTTCTTGGCTGCTGGCTTTTTCGCCGCTGCCTTCTTGGCTGGCACTGCTTTGGCCGCAGGCGTATCTGGCGCAGCAGGCGCGCTCATCAATCCAGATGCAGTGGTATTCCCAGATGTCGCAACATCAGCAGGCTTACTGTCCGTGACGGTATCAGCTGAGGACGCAGCGGCAGAAGCCGTTGCAGCACCAACACCCGCAGCAGCTGCCGTGGTCGCACCCGCAGCAGAACCGCCGCTAGACGATGCACGCGGCGTATCTACAGTTGTCGTTGTTTTGATCCCTGCACATAGAAACTGCTGCAAGAGCCAACCGGCAATCACCGCAACCACGATCCCGGTAAACACCGCAGCGATCAAGCTCCAGCCATTAAATGCCAGCAAAATAAACGCCAACACCAAACCAATGCCGCCGCCAATATACCAGCACCGCTTTTTGCAGGCCTCTTTCTCTGAAACATTACTCATAATGGTCTCTCCCCCCGCTCCTGCGGCAAATACGGCTTATTTATAGATGCCGTCTTTTTTAGCACGTTTGGAGAATTCTGTTTCCTCGCCCGCAGCCAGACTGCGCGCTTGATCGACCCAAACATCGCGACTGACGCGGCCTTTGAACCCTTCGAGGTTTTGATCCACCCATGCAATTTCGTCAGCGCCCCATTTGGAGATCTGATCGTAATGATAAAAGCCCATGCTGTTCAGCAAGGATTCCAATTTTGGCCCAACGCCCTTGATCAATTTCAGATCGTCTGCACCAGATTTACGCGGCGCTTTCATGGTGCGTGGCTTTTTCCCCGGTGTGTCATAAACGGGCATAGGCGCCCTGCCCGCCGCAGGTTTTGGATCCGCTTTTGAGGGCGGTTTAGCCTTGGACTCTGCCTTGGCCGCTTGAACAGTTGCCCCCGTCGCATCCGCCGCTTTGCCCTTGCTTGGCTTTGGCGTTTTGGCTGGTTTGGACGCGACTGGTTTCTTGGCTGAATTGGCAGGCTTGCCTTGCCACGGTGCCAACAAGGGCACTTCAGTCCCGTCAATCCGCTTGACCGTGTCACCAATATCAACCGCCAACTGCGCGCTGGCGTTATACTGTGTTTTGCCGCTGTCGTGAT
>CALKXT010000044.1 GCA_938003685.1 uncultured Sulfitobacter sp.
CGCGCCGATTTACGTTCTTGTTTGCCCGCGACGATCCCGGCGATACATGCGTTCATTGCCCCACGATCCGACACCTCTTGGGTCAAGTCATCCAATGTCAAGAATTTGACGGCCTTGCCCATATATTTGCGTTTCAGCGCGCCCATGTAGTCATCAAGCGGGTGACCAGACAGGTAGAAACCAACAGCTTTGAATTCTTCGGTCAGCCGTTCGGCCGGTTCCCAATCATCGCAAGGCATCATGCGTGGTTCGGGCAGGTCATCCCCTGCCTCGCCAAACAGGGACACCTGATTGCTGGCCTTTTGTTCGTGGATCGCCGCAGAGTAATTCACCAGCGGATCAAGGGCTTGAAACACACGGCGGCGATTTGGGTCAAGCTGATCAAACGCACCAGAGCGGGCCAGCATTTCCAATGGCCGTTTACCCACACGCTTCAAATCAACACGCCGTGCCAGATCAAAGAGCGTAGCAAAGGGGCGATCGACGCCCTCAACCTTGCGTCCTTCGGTGATCAGTTTCATCGCCTCGGTGCCGACATTCTTTAATGCGCCCAGCGCATAGATCAACGCATTGTCCACGACTTTGAAAGTGGCATCAGACCTGTTCACACAAGGCGGGACCCAAGGCAATTCCATGCGTTTGCGGACTTCTTCGAAATACACCGCCAGTTTATCCGTCAGGTGGATATCGCAATTCATCACGCCAGCCATAAATTCAACCGGATGGTTCGCCTTCAGCCATGCCGTTTGATAACTAACAACGGCATAGGCGGCGGCGTGGGATTTGTTAAAGCCGTAGTTGGCGAATTTTTCGAGAAGGTCAAAAACCTCTTTGGCTTTCTTTTTGTCGACACCATTTGCCATCGCGCCTTTTTCGAATTTCGGGCGTTCCTTGGCCATTTCCTCAGCGATCTTTTTACCCATCGCCCGGCGCAACAGGTCAGCACCCCCAAGGGAATAGCCGCCCATAACCTGTGCAATCTGCATCACCTGTTCCTGATAAACGATGATGCCTTGGGTTTCGGCCAAGATGTGGTCAATCGACGGATGGATTGATTCCAGTTCTTTCTGCCCGTTTTTTACCTCACAATAGGTTGGGATGTTCTCCATCGGGCCGGGACGATACAAGGCCACAAGAGCCACGATATCTTCGATGCACGTCGGCTTCATCCGCTTGAGCGCATCCATCATGCCGCTGGATTCCACCTGGAACACGGCAACGGTTTTCGCGCTGGCATACAGCTTATAAGACGCTTCATCATCCAGCGGGATCGTCGCGATATCGTCGATCAATCCCTCCACAGGAGCGAACAATTCGGTACCATCTTGAGCAATGTGCAAATGCCGCCCAGACGCTTGGATTTGATCAACGGCGTTCTGGATCACGGTGAGGGTTTTCAGGCCCAAAAAGTCGAACTTGACCAGCCCCGCCTGTTCAACCCATTTCATGTTGAACTGCGTGGCAGGCATATCGGATCGTGGGTCTTGGTACAATGGAACCAACGCATCAAGCGGACGATCACCAATCACAACACCCGCCGCGTGGGTCGATGCGTTACGCAGCAGCCCCTCAACCTGTTGGCCATATTCCAACAGACGTGCAACGACTTCTTCGTTTTTAGCTTCTTCCCTCAGACGCGGTTCATCTGCCAGCGCCTTTTCGATAGAAACCGGTTTGACGCCCTCCACCGGGATCATCTTTGATAATCGGTCCACCTGCCCATACGGCATCTGCAAAACGCGCCCGATGTCGCGCACCGCCGCCTTGGACAAAAGCGCACCAAAAGTGATGATCTGGCCAACTTTGTCGCGGCCATATTTCTTTTGAACGTATCTAATGACCTCTTCACGACGGTCCATGCAAAAGTCGATGTCAAAGTCAGGCATCGACACACGTTCGGGATTCAAAAACCGTTCAAACAGCAGGTTGTAACGCAGCGGATCAAGGTCAGTAATCGTCAGCGCATAGGCCACCAATGACCCCGCACCAGAGCCACGGCCCGGCCCCACAGGAATATGATTGTCTTTGGACCATTTGATGAAGTCCGCAACAATCAGAAAGTACCCGGGAAAGCCCATGCCTTCGATAATGCCAAGTTCAAAATCAAGCCGCTTTTCATATTCCTCAACACTGGTCGCATGAGGGATCACCGCCAACCGGTTTTTCAATCCGGCATGGGCCTGCCGCTTTAGTTCCTCAATCTCATCATCCGCGAACTTGGGCAGGATCGGATCACGCCGATAGGCCATGAACGCGCAACGCTTGGCAATCTCGACCGTATTCGCCACCGCCTCAGGCAGGTCCGCGAACAGTGTCACCATTTCACTTTGTGACTTGAAATAATGCTGCGCAGTCAGCCGCCTGCGTGGTTCTTGCTGATCTACGTAAGCACCATCGGCAATGCAGATCAGCGCATCATGCGCCTCGTACATCTTGGTATCTGGAAAATAGACGTCATTGGTCGCGACCAATGGAATATCCTTGGCATAGGCCATCTCAACAAAACCGCGCTCTGTCAGGCGTTCGTTTTCTGGCTGTCCGCCCTCACCGGGATGTCGCTGTATCTCGACGTACAACCGATCCTCAAACACACGGTGCAAGCGATCCATTAAGCCTTCGGCTGCTGGGCGCTGCGCATTTTGCAAAAGCTGGCCAATCGGACCGTCCGCACCACCGGTCAAACAAATGATCCCAGCGGCGTGTTTTTCCACTTCATCCAACGTCACTTGAGGCAGCGCGCCACCCTTGTCGATATACAGACAAGAGTTCAGTTTCATCAAGTTTTCATACCCGACCTCAGACTGCGCCAGCAAAACCACAGGGGCCGGATCGCGGCTGCGCTCGCCCGGCTGGGCCTCAACAAAGGCCAAATCAACCTGACACCCAATGATCGGTTGCACACCTGCACCCGCCATCGCAACGGAATATTCCAACGCGGCAAACATGTTGTTGGTATCCGTCAATGCCATCGCGGGCATCCCCGCCTTGCGGCACATCTCGGGCAGCTTTTTCAGCCGCAATGCCCCTTCCAGCAACGAATATTCGGAATGGGTGCGCAGGTGGATGAATCGGGGATCATTTGACATGCGCCGAACCTAAGGCAGTTTGACGCCCCCCTCTATGGCAAAATCACTTTGTCGGAAAAATCACGTATCGTGCCGCGTCGGCCTCATATTTTCCTTCATACCTTCCGGTATTGGAAATGCAGCTTTTATCCAATGAAAGCAGCCCAGCTAATTCATCAACCACCCCGTCCCAGTCCGCATCCCCAACTGGGTCGTTCAAGTAGGCCGTGGCAAACACAGCATCCTGCGCATCAATAAAAAAGATAAATTCAATCACGTTGGTCCCACCATCCGTTTGTACAGAATGATGTCCCTGACCCTCTGCATTTAAAGGTGTCTCAACCAGCGTGGGGCGTGTGTGATAGGTGTGAAAATTCAAATAATCAGGATGGGTTTTGCCCACAGTGCGCCATGCCTGCCAAATATCTGGCAGATCTTGATCTTGGGCTGTATTGGCCGGGCTGATTTGCAATGTGATACCGCGCAGCCCAATCGACAAATAGTTCACATCCTGATGTCCCGCGACATACCGGTCGATCGTTACCTTACCCGGTGGGCGCGAAAAACTGCTATAATCGAAGCTAAGCGTGTTGCATTCAGCCACTGCGATATTGGCCCAAAACAACATTGAAATCAGCATGATACGCATTTTCATCAAGTCCTTCCAACGTGTGTTTCATCAAAACCCTTGCCGAATCCTACATGCTGCGGCTAGCCTGATCTATAACATTGCCCGCACCGCGTTCTACGCCGCATCGAACGTCGCGCATCCAAGGGCCAGATTGTACCGCGGCTGGTATACCTCATGGACATCGCGTTTCTTCTGAATGGAGAGAGTGTGTCGTTGACGGACGTCACCCCCACAACCACGCTTTTGGATTGGCTGCGCGAGGAGCGCGGGCTGACTGGTACAAAAGAGGGCTGCAACGAAGGGGATTGTGGGGCCTGTTCGGTGATGATTACGGACGATAGCGGGTCACGTGCCTTAAACGGCTGCATCTTATTCCTGCCCCAGATCAACGGCAAACATGTTACCACCGTTGAAGGCATCAGTACGCCGGATGGCAGTCTGCATCCAGTTCAACACAGCATGATTAATCACCACGGCAGTCAGTGTGGTTTTTGCACGCCTGGCTTTGTTGTCTCAATGGCTGCGGCCCATCTGAATGGGGCCACAGATCATGACGTGCAATTGGCGGGGAACCTTTGCCGCTGTACCGGTTATGCGCCGATCATTCGAGCAGCCAAAGAAGCAGAAGATAGACCCGTCCCCGATCACCTTCTCTTTTTGGCTAAAAATATCCCTGCGATCCAGAAGTCACAAACGGAGCCCCTCAATTCAAAAGCGTTTCAGCCACGCAACTCGGACGCATTGGCCGATTGGTATGTCGCAAACCCTAATGCCACCTTAATTGCGGGGGCAACAGATGTTGGCCTCTGGGTGACAAAACAATTCCGCGATTTGGGGGCCGTTGCCTTCCTCAATCAATGTGGTGATTTGCGCGGCGTCACAGAAACCAGCGATAAAATCCGCATCGGTGCGATGACATCGCTAAGCGACCTTGAAACCGCTATTGAACCTCATCACCCCAGCTTTGCTGCCATGATCCGGCGTTACGCCTCCGTGCAAGTCCGCAATGCGGCCACGATTGGCGGCAATATTGCCAATGGTTCGCCCATTGGCGACGGCCCACCGGCCTTGATCGCACTCAACGCAACACTGCACCTACGCTACGGCGACACCAGGCGCAGCTTGCCACTTGAGGATTTCTTTCTTGATTATGGAAAACAAGACCGCCAGCCCGGGGAATTTGTTGAGGCCATCAGCTTTCCCAAACAAGCAGATGACCTGCGGTGTTACAAGTTGAGTAAGCGTTTCGATCAAGACATATCCGCGGTTTGTGGGTGCCTGAACATCACCCGTGATGGCGATATAATCACTGCTGCCCGTCTGGCTTATGGCGGAATGGCAGGCACCCCAAAACGGGCTAGCGCCGCTGAGACCGCGATGATCGGTCAATCGTTTTCGGAAATCACAATACGCGGTGCCATGGCCGCAATGGTGGATGATTTCCAACCTCTTTCAGACATGCGCGCCTCGGCGTCCTACCGTATGCAGGCCGCCCAAAATATGTTGCTACGCTACTTACACGAGGCAAACGGAACGACCACCGATCTGATGGAGGTCACCGCATGAGTGTCGCCAAGCCCCTGCCCCACGACGCCGCCCATCTACACGTCACCGGGGCTGCACGTTATGTTGACGACATCCCCACCCCTCGGGGTACATTGCATCTGGCCTTTGGTCTGAGCGCAGTTGCACGTGGTACGATCACAGCGATGAACCTTGAAAAAGTGAAAGCCGCACCCGGTGTGATTGCGGTTCTTACGGCAGATGATTTGGAACATGATTGCGATGTGTCCCCCTCCAACCATGATGAACCACTGCTCGCCAACGGCACCGTTCATCACATCGGCCAACCGCTGTTTTTGGTCATTGCCACAAGCCACCTTGCCGCGCGCCATGCAGCACGGATGGGTGATATTGATATTTCTGCTGAAACCCCAATCCTCACTATTGAGACAGCGCTTGCCGCCGAGTCCCGCTTTGAGGATGGACCGCGTATTTATCAAAAAGGCGATGCGCCCGCAGCTTTGCAAGCCGCACCCTCCCGCCTTCAAGGAAGCATTGATATCGGCGGCCAAGAACATTTTTACCTTGAAGGTCAAGCCGCCCTCGCGCTGCCCCAAGACAACGGCGACATGGCTGTTCATTCGTCAACCCAACATCCAACTGAAATTCAGCACAAGGTCGCCCATGCAATAGGCAAACCTATGCATGCAGTCCGCGTTGAAACGCGCCGCATGGGTGGGGGATTTGGTGGCAAGGAAAGCCAAGGCAATGCACTGGCCGTGGCCTGTGCTGTGGCCGCCACGACCACCGGACAACCCTGCAAAATGCGTTATGATCGTGACGACGATATGATCGTCACAGGCAAGCGCCACGATTTTCGCATTGCTTATGATGTTGGCTTTGATGATCAAGGCCGCATCCAAGCACTTGATTTCATTCAATATGCCCGCTGTGGGTGGGCGATGGATCTCAGCTTGCCGGTCGCGGATCGTGCGATGCTACATGCGGACAATGCCTATAATCTGGACCATATCCGCATCACATCACACCGCCTGAAGACCAACACCCAATCTGCCACCGCCTTTCGCGGCTTTGGTGGGCCGCAAGGCGTGGTAGGTATTGAAAAAGTGATGGATCACATTGCGCATCATCTGGGCGTTGATCCATTGGCGGTGCGTCGCATCAACTATTATGCAGACATCACTGAACCTCCAACCGTAGCGGATACCGGCACTGCGATTGACAATCGAACACCATCGAATGGAATTCATGTTTCATCGGATGGCATTCAAACAACGCCCTATCATCAGCCTGTCACCGATTGCATCATCAACGCGCTAACCGACAAGTTGGCGCAAACTTCTGACTATGAAGACCGTCGTGCGGCAATCGCAAAATGGAATGCAGAACAACCCATCCTTAAACGCGGCATTGCACTGACTCCGGTTAAGTTTGGCATCTCTTTTACGCTCACCCACCTTAACCAAGCTGGTGCCTTGGTGCATGTCTATCAGGATGGATCAGTTCACCTAAACCACGGCGGTACTGAAATGGGACAGGGGCTGTTTCAAAAGGTTGCACAAGTTGCGGCATCACGTTTTGGCCTGCCACTTGAAGCGATCAAGATCACCGCAACGGACACAGCGAAGGTGCCAAACACCTCGGCCACGGCGGCATCATCTGGCTCTGATCTAAACGGAATGGCTGCCAAAATTGCTTGCGACACCATACGCGATCGTATGGCCGAACACCTAGCAGAAAAATACCAGACCACCGCTGAGAACGTAACCTTTAAGGATGGTAGCATAGAGATCGGCGCAGATAAAATTACCTTTGCCGAAGCTGCAGCATCTGCCTATCAGAACCGAATTTCACTATCCGCTACAGGATTTTACAAAACCCCAGATATCGAATGGGATCGGATCAAGGGGCGCGGCCGCCCGTTTTATTACTTCGCCTATGGTGCGTCCGTGACGGAGGTCGTGATTGACACATTGACGGGGGAAAACCGCATTTTGCGCACAGATATTCTACACGATGCGGGTGCGTCGCTGAACCCTGCGTTAGATATCGGGCAACTAGAGGGCGGCTATGTCCAAGGCGCGGGCTGGTTGACCACAGAGGAATTGATTTGGGATGACAAAGGCGCGCTCAAAACCCATGCCCCTTCAACTTACAAAATTCCAGCCTGTTCTGATCGGCCAGATGTCTTCAATGTCGCGCTCTGGGACGCACCAAACCGGGTTGATACGATCTACAAATCCAAAGCCGTTGGTGAACCACCGCTGATGCTGGGCATTTCGGCATGGTTGGCGCTCTCTGATGCGGTCAATGCCTGCGGCGGAAATTACGGCGATTTGCAAACTCCGGCTACTGCTGAAACCATCCTGTCTGCTTGCCAAAAGGCGCGCGGATGAGCGAAATTTATGTGGAAATCACCGCCACACGCGGATCAGCCCCACGTGATGCGGGCACCGCAATGAAAGTAACCATGGCAGGGATAATTGGCACCATCGGTGGTGGCACATTAGAATACCGTGCCATCGCACTTGCCCGCGACCTCATTGCAACAGACGCGCCAGAGGTGACCCGCACCTATGCTTTGGGTCCAAATTTGGGCCAATGCTGTGGGGGGTCAGTGACGCTGCGCTTTACCCGTGCGCCTTGTACAACCGATGTGAAACATTCTTACGTACATCCAATTTCACAAAGCTGCTGTAAACCTGCACCTTTATGGGTATGGGGTGCAGGTCACGTTGGCCGCGCAGTGATTGATGCAGCACCGGCGCAGGCATTTGACATCACATGGATTGACGATGCCGCCACACGGTTTCCAGACGATATTCCCACATATGTGACGGCTATGCCTGCTGCTGATATGCCGTTGCTCGCCAGCCGCGCGCCAAAACAGGCACATCATCTGATTTTCACCTATTCGCATGACATTGATTTGGCGCTGTGTGCAGCATTGTTAAGATGCGGTGCCACGTCGATTGGCGTGATCGGGTCAGACACCAAATGGGCGCGTTTTGCCAAAAAACTGAGCCGCATGGGTCTTGACCCATCGCTGATCACCTGCCCGATTGGCGATAAATCTATGGGCAAAGAACCTGCCCACATCGCTTACGGCACCATCGCAACCCTATTGCAACAGACCCAACAAAAGGCCTTCGCATGACCGATACCAAACCGTTTCTGGCACTCTCTGGCCTGACAAAGGCTTATCCCGGCGTGGTTGCAAACAGTGACGTCAGCCTAAGTATAGCGCCCGGTGAAGTGCATGCGTTACTGGGTGAAAACGGCGCGGGAAAATCGACTTTGGTCAAGATGATCTATGGGTTGGTTAAACCAGATTCAGGTCAAATGCAGATGAACGGCGCGCCTTTTGCGCCCTCTGAGCCACGTGCGGCGCGGGCTGCGGGTGTGGGCATGGTGTTTCAGCATTTTTCACTGTTTGATGCGCTGAGTGTTGCTGAAAACATCGCATTGGGTATGGAAAACGCACCCAAAATGGGGGCGTTGTCACAACAAATTCGCGATGTATCCGATATCTACGGACTGCCCTTGTCTCCGGATCGTGTTGTAGGCGACCTGTCCGCAGGCGAGCGTCAGCGGGTTGAGATTATTCGATGTCTGTTGCAGGAGCCAAAACTGTTGATCATGGATGAACCAACATCGGTTCTGACACCGCAAGAGGTTGAAATTCTATTCAAAACTCTACGTAAACTCAGCGCAGAGGGCACAGCAATTTTGTATATCTCGCATAAGCTTGAGGAAATTCGCAGCCTGTGTGACAGCGCGACGATATTGCGTTTGGGTAAAGTTGTTGGGGAATGCACTCCGGCGGAAACATCAGCACGCGATATGGCAGAGATGATGGTCGGCACAGTTTTACAGACCCCAACGCGTGCGGGCAAAACACCCGGTGACGTCGTCTTGGACCTTAAAAATCTATCCGCCAAATCACCCAGTGCCTTTGGGATGCCCTTGCGCGATATTTCCGTTCAGGTGCGGCGCGGCGAAATCCTGGGCATTGGCGGTGTTGCAGGCAATGGCCAAGATGAACTGTTGGCAGCATTGTCAGGTGAAACATTGAGTGCCCAAGGCATGGTCAGTTTCCAAGGACGCGATGTGGGTCTATTAGGACCAACACCACGCCGTTCAATGGGGATATTAACCGCGCCCGAGGAACGATTAGGCCATGCAGCGGCCCCCGATATGTCACTGACTGAAAATGCAATGCTGACAGGTGCCGAGCGTGAAGGTCTAGACAAGGGTGGGATGTTGAACTGGCCAGCCGCACGCCGTTTCGCGGAAAAGATCATTGCGGATTTTGACGTGCGCACCCCCGGCCCCGGCAACGCAGCGCGCTCGCTGTCAGGTGGGAATTTGCAGAAGTTTGTAATTGGCCGCGAAGTGTTGCAACGACCTGATTTATTGGTGGTGAACCAACCGACATGGGGTGTTGATGCTTCTGCTGCCGCGTCAATCCGGCAAGCTTTGCTGGATTTGGCAGAGAATGGCACTGCATTGATTGTCATCTCACAGGACTTGGATGAATTGATGGAAATTTCAGATCGATTTGCCGCCTTGAATGAGGGTCGTTTGTCAGAACCACGTTCGGCCCAAGGGCTGACTGTGGACGAGATTGGCCTGATGATGGGTGGTGCCCATGGCATGGAGGTGGCGCATGTTTGATATGTCAGATGTGTGTATTTTTAGAACAATGAAATGGGGCGCTCGCGCATGATTAGGTTAGAAAAACGCCCAGAGCCGAGCCGAGCAGTTTCTCTGGCAACCCCTGTGTTGGCCGTGTTGGCGACGATGTTTTTTGGCGGCCTGCTGTTCATGATCTTGGGCAAGCCTCCGATACAATCGATACTGACGATCTTTTGGGAGCCACTGTTTGGTGAATTTGCATTCTATTACCGTCCACAGCTTCTGATCAAAGGCGCGCCACTGGTGTTGATCGCGATTGGTTTGTCGCTTGGGTTTAAGGCGGGTATTTGGAACATTGGGGCCGAAGGGCAATACATCATGGGCGCATTGTTTGGCGCGGGCTTGGGTCTGGCGTTTTATCCGCTGGACGCATGGTACATTTTTCCCTTGATGGTTTTGGCCGGCGCGTTTGGGGGCTGGCTTTGGGCGATGATCCCGGCGTTTCTCAAGGTGCGTTTTGGCACGAACGAGATTTTGGTGTCGCTGATGTTAGTCTATGTGGCCGAACAATTTTTGGCGTCCATGTCGCTTGGGCTATTGAAGAACCCAGAAGGGTTTGGATTTCCCGGGTCTCGTAACTTGCAGCAATATGATGCTGCATTTAATGCCGAATTGATCGAGGGCTCCGGCATGCACTGGGGTGTGGTTGCAGCACTGATTGCTGTGATCTTTGCATATGTCTTGCTGACCAAACACCGTCTTGGCTTTGCCATTCGCGTGACCGGCGAAGCGCCACGCGCTGCCAAATTTTCGGGCGTGAACCCAATGCGGTTGATCCTTTTCTGTATGGGCATGTCAGGGTTGCTAGCCGGACTGGCTGGGATGTTCGAGGTCGCAGGCCCTGCGGGGCAAGTCACTATCGATTTCAATGTGGGTTATGGGTTTACTGCGATCATCGTCGCGTTTTTGGGCCGGCTACACCCCATCGGTATCTTACTGGCTGGGGGGCTGATGGCGCTGACCTATATCGGCGGCGACATCGCGCAGAGTAATCTCGGCCTGCCCGCTGCCGCCATTCAGGTGTTTCAGGGGATGCTGCTGTTCTTCCTACTGGCCTTGGACATGTTCACCAACTATCGGCTGCGCTTTGGTCGCAGCGCGGAGGCCGTATAATGGATCTTTCAGTAATCAATCCGCTCCTGTTTATCGCAGGTTTCCTTGTCGCCGCGACGCCGTTGATCTTTGCCGCGATGGGTGAATTGGTTGTCGAAAAATCAGGTGTCTTGAACCTAGGTGTTGAGGGGATGATGATCACTGGTGCAATTTGTGGCTTTGCGGTGGCGGTTGAAACAGGGTCACCTTTGCTGGGTTTTGTCGCCGCAGCAATTGGGGGCGCTCTGCTGAGCCTGCTGTTTGCGTTTCTCACTCAAATCACGTTGGCAAATCAGGTCGCCTCTGGCCTTGCGCTAACGCTTTTTGGTTTGGGTATTTCCGCGTTGTTGGGCCAATCTTATGTTGGTGTAAAACCACCACGCCTTGGCGATATCAACTTTGGTCCGCTCACGGATATTCCAGTGATTGGTCCAATCCTGTTCACCCATGATATCATCCTCTACCTTGGCATCGCGCTGGTTGCGGCCACATGGGCTGTTCTCAAATTCACCCGTGCCGGGCTGATCTTGCGTGCGGTGGGTGAAAGCCATGATGCCGCCCATGCGCTGGGGTACAAAGTTGTGCGCATCCGCACGATGGCGATCATGTTTGGTGGGGCCTGTGCGGGCATCGGTGGGGCCTACATCAGCCTGATCCGTGTGCCGCAATGGACCGAAGGCATGACGGCTGGTGTCGGCTGGATTGCACTCGCGCTGGTTGTCTTTGCCAGCTGGAAACCATGGCGGTTGCTGCTGGGTGCCTATCTTTTTGGCGGGATCACGCAATTGCAGCTAAATCTACAGGGTGCAGGCGTTGCCATTCCGGTGGAGTATTTGGCAATGTCGCCCTACGTTATCACAATCGTCGTACTGGTGATTCTGAGCCGCGATAAGTCTGCGGCACCTGCCTCACTTGGCCGCAATTTCCACGCCTCTAGTTAGGGGCCAATATCAATATCACCCGACACTCGGGTGACACAACCGGGGAACTATAATGAAATTATCTGCACTTTTGACAGGGGCCGCATTGGCGCTTGGTCTGGCATCAGCGGCTGTCGCTGATGGCCATAGCAAAACCAAAGTTGGCTTTGTGTACGTTGG
>CALKXT010000045.1 GCA_938003685.1 uncultured Sulfitobacter sp.
TGCAACGGCAATGTCACGTTGGCGGCGCGCTGGGGTCAGCCCACCTTGTTTTGAGATTTTTAGGCCAATGCCATCACAGGCATCGGTATGTATGGCATGGATCACGTCAGCTTCGGTTTGGATCAACTCGTCCAACAACAAGGGCTGCGTGCAACGGGCACGCAATGAAAGGGTTTCGCGCCACGTCGCGCAGGGTGCCTCAAGGACAAAGTCCAAACCCGGTGGTAACAACGCCAGCAACCGCAGTGCATGTTCAGGCGTCATGCCGCCATTGGCATCGGCCAGAAACCATTCACCCGGCTCACTATCCGCAAGGCAAGCTTGCAGCCGCGCGGCATCTAGGGCCGGCCCACCTTCGACCTCACTCGCCCCGACCTTGCAAGAATGGCCGCGAAACCCTTGGGCGCGGTGGGCAGCAACATTGGCGCGCATCGCGTCTGGCGTGTCGCTGCCGATGGATGAAATGACAGGGATTGCGCCGGAAACCCGCCCACCCAGCAGATCACAAACCGGTAATCCCGCTGCTTTGCCAGCAATGTCCCAGCACGCCACATCAATGGGTGTTTTGGCCGCAGAATGTCCAACCAATGCCATATCCATAGCGTCATAGATACGATCGTGCAGACGTGGGTCCATGCCAATTACCGCTGGTGCAACGCGGTCTAACCCTGCCCTGACGCCACCCGCATGTGCTGCAATGTAAGTCGCGCCAAACGGCGTGGATTCGCCCCAACCTTCAAGCCCGCAAGCGGTGATCACCCGGGCAAAACTTGCATCAAAACTGGTGTAGCTACGTCCGCCCGACAGGTGATAGGTGCCACCCGCATAAGGCAAGTCCGCTTGATAAATTTCGATCCGTTCAATCTGCATTCGGGATCACCACGATGTTGCCAACGTGGGCCTTTTCGATGAAGGCCGTTTGGGCGGCGTGAAGATCAGCCAATGGATAGGTTTTCGCCAGCAGCGGTTTGATTTCGCCCTTTTCAATGTAACTGACCAGGTCGCTAAAGATATGCGGCGGCAACACGGTCGAGCCATGAAACGTCAGATCGCGCAAGTAAAGCGTGCGCAAGTCCAGCTGCACCATTGGCCCGGCAATGGCACCAGAACAGGCATAGCGACCGCCACGCGCCATCACGTCAATCAAATCAGGCCAGTTGTCGCCGCCCACAACATCACAGATCACCGTCACGTCGGCATGTCCGGTTACCGTTTGAAGTGCCGCCGCCAGATCATCAGGCGCACGGTCCAATATAGCATCCGCGCCAAGATCGCGGATCAAATCGTGTTTGGCTGAACTGGCCAGCGCCACAATCATCGCCCCGCGCCGTTTTGCTAATTGCACCAGTGCTGATCCAACACCACCAGATGCACCTGTGATCAGCACGCGGTCATCCGGCCCGACATTGGTGCGCGCCAGCATCCCCTCAGCTGTGGTGTAGGAGCAACTGAAAGTCGCCAATTCTGCATCAGACAGAGTGCTGTTAATCACCCCAACATTGCGAAAATCCGTCGTGGCATATTGCGCAAAGCCGCCATCACGCTCTGATCCATAATACCCGGTTTTGTCTTTGTTCAGCGGATCGTCCCAGTCGCGCAGCCACCCGTCCGTCATCACCCGTTTGCCGATCAAACTTGCATCGGCATTTTCCCCAACAGCAACAACATACCCCACAACGTCTGCCCCTTGAACACGCGGAAGGTCAATTGGTGCCCCACCCCAGGTCGGATCGGCATCATCGCTGCCCTGTGCGCCAGACCCATCCGTCGCGCCTGTCACGGTTTTTGAATACCAGCCTGTGCGCGTGTTCACATCCGTGTTGTTCAGCCCACAAGCCCCCACGCGGATCAGCACATCATCCGCCCCCACGTTTGGCATCGGCCAATCATGATGATACCGCAGTGCATCAAAACCACCGTGTTCATGCAGGACAAAAGCGTTCATCGTTTTACGCAAGGGCGTCATCATCAGTTCCTTTTACGGTTTTGGCCTAAGTACACCTGTTTGCGCTATCCAGTAAGCGCCAGTGCCCGACACGAAGTGCTATCTCAACGACATTTGCAACATCAAGAGGTGCAGTGTTGACAAGCAATGCCCTTGGAAAAATGGGAATTAGCTTTTGTGTGGCATAAAATTTACAAATTTACCGGAATTTCGGAAAAGACTTTACAGCAAAACTCCACCATTCCAGTTGCTTATTCCCTTCTTTTCAGACCGCGTTATGATCACGCGCAGGAGAACGCCAAGACCATTGGTCCCAAAACCAATGGTCAATGGTACACCACACGATAGCACCACCCAGGGGAGGGAACATTCATGTCCGACACAGCAAAGACCTATCCACCATCGGATGCCATGGCCAAAGGCGCGCATGTAGATGCAGAGCGTTACGCCAATATGTATGAGGCATCGATCAACGATCCTGATGGGTTTTGGCACGAACAAGGCGGCCGTGTTGATTGGATCAAGCCCTTTACCCAAGTCAAGGACGTGGATTTTACCCTAGGGAATGTCAAAATCAATTGGTACGCTGATGGCGAATTGAACGTAAGTGCCAATTGTATTGACCGTCATTTGGCCACCCGAGGTGATCAAACCGCGATCATCTGGGAACCCGATAGCCCTGAAGACGGTGCCAAACATATCACCTATAATGAGCTGCACAGCCAGACCTGTAAGATGGCAAACATCCTGCGTGACCTTGGCGTTGGCAAAGGCGACCGGGTCATCATCTATCTGCCCATGATCCCTGAAGCGGCTTATGCGATGCTGGCCTGTGCCCGCATTGGTGCGATCCATTCGATTGTCTTTGCTGGTTTCTCACCTGATGCATTGGCGGCCCGCGTTAACGGATCAGAAGCCAAGGTTGTGATCACCGCTGATTATGCCCCGCGTGGCGGCAAGGCGACCCCCCTTAAGACAAACGCGGATCAGGCACTGCTACACTGCAAAGACACCGTAAAATGTTTGGTGGTCAAGCGGACAGGCGGTCAAACCACATGGACCGATGGGCGCGATTACGATTACAACGCACTGGCAACAGATGCTGCTGATACTTGTGAACCTGAGGCGATGAATGCCGAAGACCCGCTGTTTGTCCTCTATACTTCAGGCTCCACCGGGATGCCCAAAGGTGTTGTGCATACCACAGGTGGCTATCTGGTTTATGCGGCTATGACGCACGAAATCACCTTTGATTACCATGACGGCGACGTCTATTGGTGTACCGCGGATGTTGGTTGGGTCACCGGCCACAGCTATATCGTCTATGGCCCGCTGGCCAACGGCGCGACCACGCTGATGTTTGAAGGTGTGCCAACCTACCCCGATGCATCGCGTTTCTGGCAGGTTTGTGAAAAGCACAAGGTAAACCAGTTTTACACTGCCCCAACGGCGCTTCGTGCCTTGATGGGCAAAGGCAATTCATTTGTCGAAGGCAGTGATCTGAGCAGCCTCAAGGTGTTGGGCACGGTAGGTGAGCCGATTAACCCGGAAGCATGGAATTGGTATAACGAGGTTGTCGGCGGCGGGCGTTGCCCCATCGTAGATACATGGTGGCAAACTGAAACAGGCGGCCATTTAATGACCCCCCTGCCCGGCGCACATGCGATGAAACCGGGTTCCGCGATGAAGCCGTTCTTTGGTATTAAACCTGTTGTGCTTGAACCTGCTTCTGGCGAAGAGATCAGCGGCAATGATGTTGAAGGTGTTTTGTGCATCGCAGACAGCTGGCCGGGTCAAATGCGGTCGGTTTGGGGTGATCACGAACGGTTTGAGAAAACCTATTTCGCGGATTACAAAGGCTATTACTTTACCGGTGACGGCTGCAAACGTGATGCGGATGGCGACTACTGGATCACCGGTCGCGTGGACGATGTGATCAACGTGTCTGGTCACCGCATGGGGACGGCAGAAGTCGAAAGCGCATTGGTCGCACACCCAAAGGTCGCGGAAAGTGCTGTTGTGGGCTATCCACACCAGATCAAGGGTCAAGGCATCTATTGCTATGTGACCTTGATGGGTGGCGAAGAACCAAGCGACGAATTGCGCACCGAATTACGCAACTGGGTGCGGACCGAGATTGGGCCGATTGCCTCACCTGATTTGATCCAATGGTCACCGGGCTTGCCCAAAACACGTTCTGGCAAAATCATGCGCCGTATCCTGCGCAAGATTGCCGAGAATGACTTTGGCGCGTTAGGTGATACATCAACGCTGGCGGATCCGTCAGTGGTCGATGATCTGATCGAAAACCGGATGAACAAGTAAACAAAACCACATTCGATATGATAACACGGCAGAGCTTGCAAAGGCTCTGCTGTTTTTGTGTGTGCTGTCAGTTTATGCTGCTTTCTCACTTGGTGTTCTGGACAATCGCGCCCCGCCGTGGCACCGCTGCATTCCATGAGCAATGACATGATCCCTTTCGTACCTAACGCCGATACATCGCTGCAATTGCGGCGCGCGTTTGGGCATTTTGGCACTGGCGTCACAGTGATCACGACACAGACCGAACATGGCCCTCTTGGTATGACGGCGAACTCGTTTTCATCTATATCTCTTGATCCGGCTTTGGTGTTGTGGTCGCCTGCCCTGTCGTCAAAACGCCATGATGCATTTGCCACGGCACAATCGTTTTGCATTCATATTCTTGCCGCAGATCAACACCACATTGCACAGCATTTTGCCGCCCAAGGTCATGATTTTGGCGCGCTCGATTGGGCACCGGGTTTGGGTGACGCCCCGACTCTGTCAGACTGTCTGGTCACCTTCCACTGCGAAACCCATGCCGTTCATCCCGCCGGGGATCATTCTTTGATCATCGGGCGGGTGAGCAAGGTCAGCGAACGTGGCGATGCCTCTGCGGGCCTTATGTTCCATCAAGGCAAGTTTGGCAGTTTCCAAACAACAGATTGAGCGTTCAACCGTTTAATAATCCTTTTCAAAGAACAACCCGATGCTGCTGTTCCCATCTGACCCTAGCGTCGCCTTGCCTTTGAGGTTCGGCGTGATGTCAAGGTTTAGGGACACATCCGCCGTTCCGTCAGAGGCCGCCGTCACGTCGCTGTAAACATTCTCGGATAGGTATTTCCCTGCACGCACCGCTGTGGCACCGCTGTCTGTTGTTGTGACGTCAAAATCATCCAGTCCAAACCCTTCGCGCAGGTTTGAAATGATGCCGCCCCCGCCCTTACCCGCAAGCGTCGCAACAGCACTGGCCAATTGCAGCGCCTGAAAGGCCGAGATGTCACCGATATTGCGACCAAACAGCAATTGCGCCAACACTTCGTCTTGGGGTGCCTCTGGGGTTGATTCAAATACCACCTCTGGATCATCTGCTGGGCCTTGAACGATCACGCGCACTTCACCGGTTTTTGTGGTCGTGGCAGAGACAAAGCGCAGGTAAGGGACTAAATCACCTTGGAATTGTACGGACCCTTCAATCAGGTCAAAGCGTTTACCCAAGATATCGAGTCGTCCGCGGATCAGTTCAAATCGCCCTGCCGAAATCACGTTGTTTGTATTACCTGTGACATTCAACCCACCCCCAAGTTCAGCATCAAGGCCACGTCCACGCACAAAAATGCGGTTCGGCGCATTGATCCGAAGGTTCAAACCAAAACTCGGGCCATTGGAAGATTCCGCTGGATCAGAACCGGCATTTGCATCTGCTAAACCAGCCTTACGGCGTGTCGCAATCACACCAGGTTTTGCCCCGATATGAGTGATTTGTGGAATGTCACCAATGCTGGTCAACCCGGTCGAGGGCACGCTGACATTTGTTTCACCGACATCAATCTGCCCACTGATCTGCGCCCCACCTGATATGGGTCCAGCAAGGCGCAGGTTGCCGTTGATTGAGGTGCTATAGAGTTTGGGATCGGTCAAAACGACGTTCTGCAATGCGATTTGAATATCAGCGGGCAAGGACGGGGTAAGCGTGACAGCGCCCCCAACCCGCAAACGACCACCGTTCACAGCATCCGCACTGACCTCAAGTTGCGCGCGGTTATTCGCAAGGCGGATATCAGCGGCAAGGTTTTGTAATGCAACACGCAGGTTCGGTGCAGACAGCGATGCATTTGCGGTGCGGATGGTGCCGCTGACAGATGACACCTGTGCAGGACCGTTGATTGCCAGATCAAATTGCGCTTGGCCTTGCAGATTGCGGGGGCTGATGAAAGGTTTGCTCAACCCCAGCGGTGCCGAGCCTGCAATGTCCAAATTCAGTGTGCCATTTGCATTAACCAATCCGGCAACTGTCGCACGCGTTCCTGAAGGGCCAGTTGCATCAGTATCAAGGCGCCATCCGGTGCCCTGTTTGCGCGCAGATCCTGTGACGTTCAGAGGGCCAGAAACCTTTTCAACCAGCGACCCTATGTTGGGTAATGCGACGTTGAAATCAACGGCGGCGTTTGGTCCGGTGACAATGCCCTCAACCGCAGCACGTGACGAATACGGCCCGGTTGCATTGGTTTCAATCGCGATTCCGTTAGGGGTCTGACGCGCAACACCTTTGGCCGCGAGCGGGCCAGAAACACCCGGCACTAGCGAATTCACGTTCGGGACAGCAACATCAAAGGTCAGCGTCATGTCAGGCCCGGTTGCCAGCCCTTCGACAGCAGCGCGCGCGCCATATGGCCCCGTCGCGTTGGTGTCGATAAAGAACCCTTTGTCCGTTTGGCGCAGCTTGCCAGATGCCTTCACCGCGCCACTTACCTGTGGCACCAGCGGGTTTACATTCGGCAGAGCCAGATCAAAGTTGATGTTCAACTGCGGTGTGATCAACCCATCCACACTGGCACTCAGGTCGTAAGGGCCGGTCGCATCTGTATCAAGCATCCAACCCTGCGCTGATTGGCGCAAGGTGCCAACCGCTTTGACAGGGCCATCAACTTGATCTGCAAACGGTTTTACGTTCGGCACATCTGCCGTGAATCTCAGCGATGCGTTAGGGCCTGTTGCCAGTCCCTTGGCTGTCAACGCAGCGCCGTAGGGTCCATCAGTCACCGCATCCACCGACCAGCCGCGCGTGTTTTGAGTGGCGATTGCGGATACCGTGATTGGCCCGTCATATTGCGGCACAACCAACCCGACATCATTGAGCTTAAAATCCGCCTGTACCTTGCTGTCGTCAGTACGTAATTCCGCCGCACCCATCAGGTTAAGAGCCGCGTTTTTCAGAACCAAGTCACGAAAAAACGTACCGTTTTCATTGCGCTGCGCTTGTACGCTCAATTGCGTCAATCCAACCAGAACAGCGTCAGCTTGGGCAATCCCGGTCTTGATATCCTGCATGCTACCGTTTGCTTGAACGTCAAACATACCGCCCAAGGGCGTCACTGTACCTTTTAAAGCAAGCGTAGTTTTACCATCCAGCTCACGCCCCGCTAGGGCCGAAAAGCGGCTCAAGTCATTGGCCGTCAGCGCCGTATCGAGACGGGTCAGAAAACCGCTTTCCAAACCATTGATCACTGCCTTACCTGTCAAGCCATAGTCGGCACCGGACAAGTCCAAATCAGAGATGCGAATGGGTTGACCTTCAATGTAGTTGATATTGGCTTTGCCTGAAATCGCTTTGCCCAATGCCTCGCCGCTTGCTGCATCTGTAAGGGTCAGGCCCTTAGCGGCAAAGGTCACATCCCCCAGAAACTGACCCACAGAGCCTAGGTTACCCTGCAATGTTCCCAGCAATTCTAATGTCGTGCGATCAATCTTGACGCCTGCTGTATCAAGGCCAGCGATATCAAAGGCCGCGTCAAACACCTCGCCTTCACCAGCATCATAAGCCACGCGCAAGCCAACGCTTTCCACGGCGGTCCCGGCACCCGAAACAGGCAGTAAGATCGGCGTGCCATCCGCGTTTGCGATGGTTCCAGTGATGTCGATAAAGGTCGGCCAACTGTCTGAGTTCAGATTGACCCGGCCTGCCAATTTAGCGGCTTGCGCATCTAGCGTGAAATCGCTGAGTTCAATCGCGCCGTTGCCTTCGCGCAGGGCGTCCACTGTCAGCCGAACATCGGTCCCAAAAAATTCACGGTAACGCGGGGCCAGCAGTGCGGTGATATCCCCGCCGATATTGGCCTGAATACGACGGTCTGGCGTATCCGAGGAACGGCGCGGGGTTTGTGCGCCCAAAGTGATCTTACCTGCCAGACGTTCTTTGCCATCTGTGGCGATGGTCACATCCGTTTCAAAATCATCCAGCGGGCCACTGCCCGTCACGTTCATTTCAACCGAGGGCTGGCCCGGCAGATTGAGCAAACGCGCGGCGATGCCTTTTTCTTCTTCGGAGAGCTTGAGCAATATATCCAGCAGCGTATCGGAGCGGTTAAAATTGGCTTTGATTTCAAATGCGCCACGTTTGGCGTCTGTGCGTTGTGCAGTCAGGTTCAAATCGCCAACCGCATCGTTCAATCGCGCAGATGCATTGACGCGAAGCTGTGCTTTTTCGCCCAAAATAGGCGCACCTAGGTTGATTTCATCCACCTCAAAGGTGGTGATTTCGATCGAGACTGGTAGGTCAGGCAGGCTAAAAGGTTTGGCCTCGGCGTCTGGCAGTGCCTCGCCCTCAGCAATCGGCAGACGCGGTAAATTCAGGCGCCGCGCAGACAGGCTTTCGACTTCAAGCCGCCCGCGCAACAGCGCTGATCGTGTCCAAACCAGCGCAACGTCCTCAAGGGTCAACCAGACCCCATCCTTGTCAGAAATCGTCATTTTATCAAAGGATGCTGCCGAACTTAACGCGCCTGAAAAACCATCAATGCTGACCGTGCGTCCCGCCCCGCTCAGCGCATCTTGGATCGCATTGGTCAGAAAGCCTTTGTCATCATTTTGGGCATAGGCCGCAGTGAGACCAATGCACATCACGAAAAAAACGGCGGTAAGTTGTTTAAACATCTTCATCAGAATGATTGCCCAATACCGATATAAACCTGAAAGTTCTCATTTGTTTTGGGCCCAGATGTCGGCACCCCAACATCCAACCGAATAGGTCCGATGCCTGTTGCATAGCGCAGGCCCAACCCTGCACCAGATTGCCATTCACCTGATCCGTCATAAAATTCTTCCGCACCAATATAACCGGCATCCGCAAACCCAACGATGCCAATCTTGTTGGTCACCGTCACACGCGCCTCTGCAGAGACCCCCAGAAAGCTGCGCCCGCCCACGATATTTCCGCCGCCCAGATCAACACCCAAAGATTGGTAGGGTTGTCCGCGCACAGTGCCGCCCCCACCTGAGTAAAACAGGTAATCCGCTGGGGCCACAGACAGCGCCGGACCATAAACAGACCCCAATTGCCCACGCAGGGCAAAAGTCACGGGACGCGCTGTGCCAAAGGTTTTATAGACACGCCCATCAACATAACTGCGCAAACCATTGTCAGCCCCATCAATGGCGATAAACGGCGTCAAGCTAGCCTTGAGGTAATAGCCATCTGTCGCGTTCAGGCTGTTGTCGCGATAGTCGAATTCAGCGCTCAGCGGTAGCGTCAACAGCGTATATTTATTGGTCCCAAAAGCATCACGTGTTTCAGCCGTGCGCAGGCCAACACCCAACGTATAGGTGCGGTTTTCGTTGGCGAGCCGTTCAATCCCAGCCTCTAGGTCCAACTGGCGTGAGAAAAAGTTAACCTCATCAAGCTGTTCGATTTTCGCAAGGGCATAGAAATCTGTGTCCGCATTAAAGGTCGCGGGGCGCTCAAAGCGGGCCGCCAGTTTATAATCTGTACCACCAGTGCTGCCACCAATCCCTTTGACTTCGGCCTCAAGGCGCAGGCGTTCAGCCCCGCCCAATAGATTGCGATGCAGCCAAAAAGTGCTAAGCGTCAGCCCCTCGGTGGTGGACAACTCAGCGCCAAAGCCAAGGCGACGCGGCGGTGCTTCGGTTATCTGCGCCATGATCGGCAGCGTGTCATTTGGGCCAATAGTGTCCGCCTCAATCAAAGCGACAGCGTTAAACGCACCCGCACGACGCAGACGCGCTTGCGCCCGCCGCAATTCATTGGGTGAAAACACCTGACCAACAGGCAGACCTGCAATTTCAAGGATACGTTCGGTGCGCACATCGCGGTTGCCTTTGACGCTGAGCGCGCCAAACCGCAATTTGGGCCCCGGTGCTAGTCGCAAGTCCGCCGTGATCGTGCGCTCACTGTGGCGCGCGGTCAGCGTTTGATCTTCTAACTTTGCCTTTGCGTGTCCCTGATCGCGCCATCCACTGATGCCGCTAGAAACGGTTTCCTTTAAAACGCCCAAACTTGCTGTTTGCCCTGTGGCGAAACCTTCGGGCAATTCGGTGCCTTGTGCGATGGGGGCGATTTTTGTGCCGCCAAATCGAAACTGTGGACCGGGTGTGATGGCAATTACCGCACGGCTGATCTGGCGCGGCGGTTGAACCGGCGGGATCGCGGCAGCATCCACACCATCGAGGGTGATTTTGACAACCGGGCCAAAGTAACCCTCATCATACAAAACTGCCAATAGACGCCCATAATCAGCCTGCGCTGCTGCAACGACCTCTTGTGGGGATGGCGTCGCGCCCTCGGCGCTTTGTTCGGCCAATAACGATCCAGCGCCCACGGCTTTATAAAGATCGGAATCTTCTGGAATCCCTGTGATTTTCAAATCAGCAGCAGATGCCATACCCGCAACCAACAGATATCCCCCAAGGGTCAAGCCCTGCACAAAACGTCGCATCATCATAGATATTGCCAAGACTGTGCCACGGCACGCCCCCTACTCACACCACATGCTACTTTTCGCAGCGTGACCTTATCTGACAGCCAGACGGTCCATTACAGGTGATTTAGCCCGAAATTGGCTAGTGCTGCAATCCGTGTCTTGGGGGAGGACACTATTGTGAACACCAGATGTGCTATTGTGCGGCTTGAACACACGCATTGGCAACAAAGCGGCGGGATGCCGCTTAGTGATGGGGGATGAAATCACTTTTCTTGTCCGTTTCAGGATCAACAGGAAACGCAAAAAATATCTTTGACACGTTAAAGTAGTTGCGAAATCTGGAGCGCTGCCTTTAGGCTGCCCTCATATTATAAGAAATTTTTCTGGAGCCTATTCATATGTCATCGAAAAAACCTGACTCAAAATCCGCCAATAATGTTACCTGCTGGGATTGCAAAGATCACGCCACCGAGCGCCTGGAAGAGATGTTTGTGACATTGATCCAACGTCAGCGGATCGAGATGGGCCAAAAGCCAGCGCTGCGCACGGTGTTTTTGAAACAGCATGGCGCGGCTTGGGGGTTCTTTGAACCACTTGAGGATTTGGCGGATGATCTGAAGGTGGGTATTTTTGGCCAAGGCCCAAAACCTGTTTGGGTGCGGTTCAGTTCAGACACGCAACCTACCAGCCCTGATCTTCATTCGACGATGGGCATTGGCATCAAACTGTTTGATGTGACCGGCGGCACGTTGATGGGCGATGCGGATACCGCTGATTTCATCATGCAAAACCATGATGTGTTTTTCCTAGATAACGCCACAGAGATGTGCGAATTCACCACGGCAGGTGTCGTGGATGGTGATTACCCCGGTTATCTGGCGACACATCCCAAGACCGCATTGATCCTGGATGAAATGGAAAAGGCAGAGGCATCTTGCCTCACAGCGGATTATTGGGCGATCTTGCCGTTCGCCTTTGGGGATCGGTTTGTGAAATACCGTTTGCGCCCCGTTGATCAAGAGGCCGGTGAACCGTTTGATAACACGAATTATATGGGCCTCGACCTATGTTCCCGGTTGCGTCGTCGCGAGGCGTTATTTTCTTTTGAAATTCAATTCCGCACTGGCGATGAACCACTGGATATGGCGACCGAACGCTGGTCAGGCGACTGGGTGCCTATCGCGCATCTGCGTCTGCCCGAGCAAGATGTCGAACGGCGCGGCCAAGAAGATTATGGCCAACATCTGGCCTTTAACATCTGGCGCACGCCAGAGGCCAACCAGCCCCAAGGCTCCATCGCTGAAGTCCGCCGTACGGTTTATCAAAGCAGCGCTGATCAGCGTCGTCAGGCCAACGGCATATCGCTTGATGAACCAGAACAGCCCGCAGCCCATTGCAGTCGTGTGCCGCAGGATGATTGCGTTGTGTCCGCCGCGATCTATCCGCCAATTGGTGTCACCCGCGTCGGTAATTCA
>CALKXT010000046.1 GCA_938003685.1 uncultured Sulfitobacter sp.
TCTGGATCAACTTTCCACCTGCGAGATTGCTTTGTTAGCAGGCCTATGGACCGTGGACTGACCTCAATCGGCAGCGGATGTCAGGGCATGTTCGTGGATCGCTGTCAGTTCTTGTCCCCTGAGGAAAGTGCATTGGTTCCAAACCGAAAAACCATCGCGCTTAATACCAATGCAAACGACATCAAGTTGCGCGATAACCGGGCTACGCAGTTTAGGCATTTTGCACTCGTTGCAGGGCAAAATTCATTCATCAGTGGCAATCATTTTTTCCAAGGGGATTCTGTGTCCAATGGTATTCGTTCTGCTGGGCTTATCTTGGCAGCACCACATTCCAGTTCGATTGTGTCAGGCAACTACGTTGATAATTGCTTTATCGAATGGACCAACGAACAGGATCCTGCACCAGAATTTAACACTGAGTTTTCGTTCAGTTCGCTTAGCATCACGGACAATATCTTTCTCTCGGGGGATGTCGCGCCTTGGTTCAGCTATATCGTGGTTAAGCCGCACGGTGCGGGACATTTCCTGAGCGGTGTTAGCATTACAGGCAACAGGTTTCGCAGTATCATTGGTGGCATTGATCGGGTGGAACGTGTGGATACGACGTATGCTGATTTGGATATTTCGCGCTGCAAGAACATTGTGATGAAGGGCAACTCGTTTCATGCAGTGACCGCTCAGGTGCAGAATGCGGCAGAGATTGAGTTTACGCAGAACACACCTTCCAACAGTTGGGATATTGATGCATCCGAGTACCTGCCTTTTGAGGGGCAAGCGCTGAATGTGGATTCGGTGGTGGCGCAGGGGCCAATCCGAGATGCATCAAATGTGACGCAATACGACATGCCCTATGTTCAGCAAATTCAGGGACCTGATCGCAATCGTATTCGGGTTGTTTGGCCAACTGCAGTAAAGGGTAAGGTGTTGGTTGTCGTGCGGATGGATAATCGTTGAGATTTGACTGAAGTGATGTCGCGGCTCCGTGTGTTTGATCATGCGGGGCTGTTTACAACTAAGGCGCTAGAATTCACGCCATAAACCAAGTTTGAGGGCGGTGTCCGCAAAATGGCCTAATGGACTTTCTGCACCAACTTGGAAGCGGTACTTCCCTTTTCTTGGCTTGAACACAAGTGATGGGGCAACGGTCGCATAAGTTTTGCTGTTAAGGTTTGCTAAATAGAGTTCGACCATGCCTGTGGTAATTTCGGTGAAATTAACACCTATGGTGCTGTCGATCTTGGCGAGGTGCATGCCGTAAGACACATCCCATGTCATTGACGCATCAACAGCCATCCAGCCATTTAGTTCTTTGATTTGTAAGCCCCGCCCCCAAGACACACCCGTTTTTAGGTGGGGTAGTACGACATCCCCAATCCACGCCGCACCGATGCCTAATTCATACGCCCATTTGTTTTGCCCTTCATTCGGTCCAAGAGGGCGGCGAATGAACAGAGTGCCATATCCGGTTTGGACGCCTTGGCTATTGGTGGCATATCCGATGTCCGCACCGATGGTCAGATCATCACGCCAGCCGAATTCGAGGTATGAGGTATTGGTGGTTTCCAAGAAATAATTTGCAGTGAACGACAGCGAGGTAAAGCTGGTACCTTTCTCACGCATCCATGCGCCTGCATGGGCTGCGGATGCTAGAAACACGCACATCAATAAACCAACAAATAAACCAGACCGCATTGCATACTCCCGCAAGTGATCATGGTTAATGGCTATTAAAAAAGGGTTACGATTTTGGAAGTGTTAAGCTGAAATGAAAAGCCCGTGGCACACGCAACGGGCTTTTCAGGCTCTTTTTATGTCGGATTAGCGAATAGCTTTGCCGCGAGGGCCTGCAATAAGCCACACGATCAACCCGACGACGGGCAGGATGAGAATGGCAAGCGTCCAGACGATCTTGCTTAATGTTGAGGTGTTGGATGTTAGTACTTGGTAGATTGCGTAGATGTCTGCGATCAGAATGATCAGACCTAAAATGCCATATTCCATTGGGGTACTTCGCCTTAGCTATTGTTTCAGTTGGCATTGACCGTAACCCGTCAACGAAAGGCCACCCACATCAAATGCGCTCAGAACCTGTTTGTCAGGGCAAAAACACACGCTGTAATTAAGATAAGACATAGCAATACGCCACGTGCGCAGCGCGCTTTACTTTTTCCCGCCATACCTACTTTTGCCACCACGCATCCCACCACGCCCGCCTGTACTGCGGCCAGATGAATTTTTCGCAGCATCAACTGCCTTTTCAACCGCGTATTGTCGGGCCATGGGGTCGTCGGCCACGACCAGATCAACGGCTTCCAAGCGCTTGACCTCATCACGCAGGCGCGCGGCCTCTTCGAATTCGAGGTTTTCCGCCGCTTTGCGCATGTCGGTACGCAGCCCTTCCAGAACGGTTTGCAGGTTGCCACCCGCCAATGGGTTGTCAATCTTGGCGGTGATGCGGGACTGGTCGGTATCGCCTTTGTAGAGACCTGCCAAAATGTCTTCGACGTTCTTTTTCACGGTCATAGGAGTGATCCCATGCTCTTCGTTGTAGGCGAGTTGTTTGACGCGGCGGCGTTCTGTTTCGCCCATTGCGCGTTCCATTGATCCGGTGATCCGGTCGGCGTACATAATCACGCGACCTTCGGCGTTACGGGCCGCGCGACCGATGGTTTGGATCAGCGAGGTTTCAGAGCGCAAGAAACCTTCCTTGTCGGCATCCAAAATCGCGACCAAGCCACATTCGGGAATGTCCAAACCTTCGCGCAAAAGGTTAATACCGATCAAGACATCAAAAGCACCAAGGCGCAGGTCACGCAGAATTTCGATGCGCTCAATCGTATCGATGTCGCTGTGCATATAGCGCACACGAATACCCTGTTCATGCATGTATTCGGTGAGGTCTTCGGCCATGCGTTTGGTCAGTGTAGTGCAGAGGGTGCGCATGCCATCGGCGGCGACTTTGCGCACTTCGTCTAGTAAATCATCGACCTGCATTTCGACAGGGCGGATTTCAATCTTGGGCTCGATCAATCCGGTGGGGCGGATCACCTGTTCGGTGAAGACGCCGCCGGTTTGCTCAATCTCCCATTTGGCGGGGGTGGCGGATACAAACACGGATTGCGGACGCATTGCATCCCATTCCTCAAACTTCAGGGGGCGGTTATCCATGCAAGAGGGTAGGCGGAAACCGTGTTCAGCCAACGTCATTTTGCGTCTAAAGTCACCTTTGTACATGCCGCCGATTTGCGGCACAGACACGTGAGATTCATCGGCAAAAACAATGGCATGGTCAGGGATAAATTCGAACAGAGTGGGGGGCGGTTCACCCGGCGCGCGGCCCGTGAGGTAGCGAGAATAGTTTTCGATACCATTGCAGACACCTGTGGCCTCCAACATCTCAAGATCAAAGTTGGTCCGTTGTTCCAACCGCTGCGCTTCGAGCAGTTTACCGTCTGCCACAAGTTGATCGAGCCGCGTACGCAACTCTTTCTTGATGCCAATCAACGCCTGAGACATCGTGGGTTTTGGCGTCACATAGTGGCTGTTTGCATAGACGCGGATTTGTTCAAACGTGTCGGTCTTTTCGCCCGTTAGCGGGTCAAATTCCGTGATGCTTTCCAGTTCCTCACCAAAGAACGACAACCGCCATGCGCGATCATCCAAGTGAGCCGGAAAAATTTCGAGTGAATCGCCACGCACGCGGAATGATCCACGTTGGAACGCGGCATCGTTGCGCTTGTATTGTTGTGCGACGAGATCCGCGATGACCTGACGTTGGTCATAGATGGACCCGGTTTTCAAATCTTGTGTCATTGCGCCGTAGGTTTCGACAGACCCGATCCCATAGATGCAAGACACGGACGCCACGATGATCACATCATCGCGCTCCAACAGTGCCCGCGTGGCCGAGTGGCGCATGCGGTCGATCTGTTCGTTGATCTGTGATTCTTTCTCGATGTAGGTGTCAGAGCGCGCCACATAGGCTTCTGGCTGATAATAATCATAGAAACTGACGAAATATTCGACGGCGTTGTCAGGAAAGAACCCTTTGAATTCGCCGTATAGCTGTGCGGCCAATGTCTTGTTTGGGGCTAGGATGATCGCTGGACGCTGGGTTTCTTCAATCACCTTGGCCATGGTAAAGGTTTTGCCCGTACCTGTCGCGCCAAGCAAAACTTGATCGCGTTCGCCGCCATTCACGCCTTCGGTCAATTCCTTGATCGCGGTGGGCTGGTCGCCTGCGGGCTCAAATTCTGTGTGCAGCACAAACGGCTTGCCACCCTCCAACTTGGGACGGTTGCGTACATCAAGTGCAGCATTTGCCATCATGGGCGTTCCGTCAGAGGAATCAGTTTGTGCGTAAGGCATGGCAGTGTCCTTGGGTGGCGAACCCCATAGGTGTCATGTTTTGGGCGGGTATCAAGGGGACTTCCCATGATTGTTGCCAATTTTTGTCAGCAGAAATCGCGTTTGTGCCGCCGTATTCGCTGCGATAGCCGTTACTTCATCAAGCGGTCGCGATTGGCGCGCACTTTTTTGCTTAAGGGTGCCATGGCCGCACTCATGATCTGGTCTGGTGTGCTGCCAGCCATTGCTGCTTTGGCACCTGCTGCATAGGCATCGGCCATCGCAGGGGCTTTTTCCGCAACCATACGGTCGTTTTCATCATGCTCTGCTGGAATGGCACCGCTCATCCCCATCAGACGTAGGGTCATAACAGTTTGCGTATCCATCATCAGGGACGTCATTTGTGTTTGTAGCTTCAACATTGCAAACGGGTTCATCATAATTTCCAATCATTACTTCAACGACTCTATATGCTGCAGTGCAGCATTGATAGGGGTAATCGCTTTTGTCCGCATTCTCTTGCCCCTGTTGCCGTTATATCGGATAAGTCCACACCGACCTGATCAATGAGGCAGACATGCGCGCACGTATCTTTCAACCGGCCAGAACAGCGATGTCATCTGGCACGGCAAAAACGAAATCTTGGGTACTTGAGTTTGCACCTTCTGAAACGCGCGAAGTTGACCCTTTGATGGGCTGGACCTCATCATCAGATACGCAATCGCAAGTGCGTTTGCAGTTTACTACAAAAGAAGACGCTGTCGTCTATGCCCGGGAAAATGGAATCGACGCACAGGTGCAAGAACCACAAAAACGTAAACCCAATATCCGCGCCGGTGGGTATGGCGAAAACTTTGCGACGGGCCGTCGGGGTGTTTGGACACACTAATAACAAGACAGAGGCGTCACGCACGCCTCGTGCAACATCATAATTAATTGCGATGAGTGAAGGCGACCTTTGCCACCACACCGCCGCTGCGCGGGATACGCCTGCCGCACACTTTTGAAAGAACTGCTATGAACATGCTCAAGATCGTTGCCGTGCCGATGCACAAAGAAGGGCGTAAATTTGTCGCCATCTTTGCCGCAATCGCTATTGTTCTTGGCTTAATCTGGCAGCCACTGTTTTGGATTGGCGCTGGCATCACCGTTTGGTGTTATTATTTCTTTCGCGATCCGGTACGGATGGTCCCACAACAAGAAGGGCTGGTGATATCACCAGCAGACGGCGTTGTGTCACTGATTTCGGATGTTGTCCCGCCCGTTGAATTGGAGCTTGGAACCGCGCCGCTGACCCGTGTGTCTGTTTTCATGAATGTGTTTAACTGCCATGTGAACCGCGCACCAATTGCAGGCAAAGTAACGCAGATCGCATATCACAAAGGCAAATTTGTAAATGCGTCGTTGGACAAGGCAAGTGAACACAACGAACGCAACGGCCTAACAATCGAAAGCCCGAAGGGCACGCGCATCGGGGTCGTCCAAATCGCGGGCTTGGTTGCCCGCCGCATCGTCTGCTTTGTAAATGTAAATGATGACATCAAAGTAGGCCATCGCTTTGGCCTGATCCGGTTTGGCAGTCGCCTTGATATCTATCTGCCACAGGGTGTCCAGCCGCTGGTTTCTGTTGGGCAAACCGCTGTCGCCGCCGAAACTATTTTGGCGGACCTTAACGCACCCGAAATCGCGCGCACCGCGTTGCCCGCATGACAAAGCCCGACCGCATAAAACTGCGCCACATCGTACCCAGCATGGTGACGGTTTTTGCAATATGCGCTGGGCTGACCTCTGTTCGGATGACCCTTGAGGGTCGCGTTGAGCTGGCATTGTACTTTATCCTGTTGGCCGTTTTCCTTGATGCTGCTGACGGCAAACTGGCAAGGTTTTTGGATACGGCCAGCCCTTTTGGCGCTGAACTCGATACGCTTGCGGACTTTTTCAATTTCGGGATCGTGCCAGGTTTGTTGCTCTATCAAACTCTGTATTTTGATACAAACTATGCGAATTTGGGGTGGCTTGCGACATTGGTCCTCGCCGTTTGTTGCGCACTACGTCTTGCGCGTTTTAACTTGTCTATCGGCGATACCAAAGTTGCGCTGAAAAAAGACGACTTCTTTGTTGGCGTGCCTGCACCGGCACTGGCCTGTCTCGCATTGATGCCTGTGTTTATGCACCTTTCTGGCTGGCAAGAAGCCGATTACGTCTTCTTACGCACAATTTATATCATTGGCGTTGGATTGCTGGCCGTTAGCACAATCCCTACGTTTTCGATCAAACACGCGTCTATCAAGCAAAACCAGCTTGCAGTGGCCATTATTGTGGCTGTGGTTTTGGTGGTCTGCCTTATGGTCTATCCATGGCCTACCCTGATCGTTGGCAACCTGATGTATCTGGCATCCTTGCCCCTGTCCTATCTGTCGCACCGTAAGCTAAGTGCGACAGAAAGCTAAGAAAGCCGAGACATCCAATTGACCCGTGTCTTGTTTTCTTGGCTTGCCAAATTCAAGACGATGTTGGACAACCCGCCCCAGCGGTCCCTTAGCTCAACAGGATAGAGCAGCTGATTTCTAATCTGCAGGTTCGGGGTTCGAGTCCTCGAGGGATCGCCACTATACTTGCGTTTCACCT